>CAZUBS010000084.1:0-7315 GCA_964618595.1 uncultured Desulfohalobiaceae bacterium | reverse complement strand
CCTGCTTGCCCCGATGCTCGATGGGCATGAAATCGAGGTCGAGCCTGGCCTGGGGGATGTTCGCGGCGCGCGGTGAGTGTTTCATGTCGCGTTACTTGGATCGGTTGTTGCCTGGGCCGTTGGCAAAGCGGGGCATCCCCACCAGCGGGTCAGTGCTCCACCTTGGAGAACAGCCTGTAGTCCGAGTCGAGCACGAAGATCAGGGCTATCCACAAAGCGCAGGTGGCCAGGGTGAACCAGGAGAGCTGCGCTACGGAAAGGGACCAGGGCAGCCACTGGGTGAAGAGCAGGATGACGAAGGAGCCGAACACCTTGAACATGCGATAGCCGAACATGTCGATCCAGGCCTTGGCCTGGTAGATGACCACCGGGTTGACCGGGACGTAGAGGAGCTCCTTGGAGGCCCGGTTGATGGAGTAGTTGAGCCCCCGGTCGCTGATCTTGGTGATGGACCCCCAGAGCAGGGTGGTCTGAAACATGAACACGAAGGAGCACAGGGCCATCATCAGGGGCTGCATCAAGAGGCCGGCCATGACGCCCAGCCGGCGGTGGATGAGTGGGGTAAGCCCCAGGTTGGTGGCTATGGCCACTCCGCTCAAGACGCCGAAGAACAAGGACAGGTAGGCGGTCCTGGCCTCTCGTTCCGGGTGAGAGAGCTCGACCACGTTCAGGAACTGGTACTCCACGAATTGGGAGGCCACTTGGGCAAGCAGGAGCAACCCGGCGATGAGCACCAGATAGCGGCTGTGCACCACGGCCTTGAGGCCGGAAGCGAAGTGCTCCCTGGAAGCCGGGTTGTCCGCCTCGCAGTAGATGCCGCTGGCGCCCATGAGCCAAGTCAGCAGAAAGATCAGGCCGACGATAACCGCGGCGGAGAGCAGCAGGTCGGGGGTCTGTAAGGGCGTCTGTTTAATGAGGAAGGCGGCGAAAACCCCACCAAGCACCCCTCCGGCAAGCCCGCCGGTTCCCACGAAGCCGTACCAGGACTTTCCTTCGTCGGTGGTGTAGATGGAGTTGGTCAAACACCAGAACTGCTCCACCATGACCACACCGAAGATGTCCACAAAAATATAGAAGGCAAAGGATGCCAGTGGGGTGGGCGCGAGCAGGCTGAGGCGGAACAGCACCAGAAGGGCGACGAACACGATGCAGGAGCCCAGCACGACATGGAGGCGGTGGTATCGTTCCACCAGCCGGTTGTAAAAAGTAATGACCACCACCATGGTAACGGCGGTCCCGATCCAGACATAGGGCAGCATACTGGCCCCGATCTGGTCGATGAAAAAGGACCTGCTGGCCGGCTTGAGCTGGTACAGGGCCATGATGATCAGGAAAAAGTTGATGAACAAAAAGGTTGCCCGGATGGACAACCGCCTCAGGGCTGAGTGGTGCGCATTGCACTGGGAATCACCATTCCTGGAAATGTCCGGCACGTGGGTGTCCTCTCAGGGGGGTGGACGTGGCGATGGGACAAGAGCTGATCATCGGTCGGAACTTCCTGCCGCGATTGGAAAAAGAAAGCCGGAGTATGACCGAAACCGGGGGCGTGATCAAGCCTGCTTGCTAATAGGAGCCATTCTTGACCCTGCAGGATGGGGTGATTATCATTCGAACTACCCACCAAAATCGTATCGACGTAACCGGAAAACTAGGAGGACGCGAGTGCGGATCAAATGTTTCATCAGCTTTCTGGCCGTGCTGCTCGCAATCCCGGTCTCAACTCTGGCCTGGCATGGGGCCAAGCCCCTTCAGAGCTGTTCCAGCCCATCTTTGCAGCAAGAGCTGGAGCAGTGTCTGATCGATCTGGGGCTGGACACGGCGGCGTCGAGGCAGGAGCTGTGCGTGGCCCTGGTTGACATCACCGATCCCGCAAACCCGCAGATGGCAGGAGTCAATGCTGACACCATGATCTATGCCGCCAGCCTCCCCAAGATAGCCATTCTGTTGGGCGCTTTCGAAAAAATCAATCGCGGCGAGCTCACACTGGATACCGGGACCAAAGATACCCTGGAGCGCATGATCCGCAACTCCTCCAACCTGGCGGCCACCCAGATGCTCGACCTGATCGGCCGGGATTTTCTTCTCGAACTGCTGCAGTCCGAACCCTACAGGCTGTACGACAAGGAGAACGGCGGCGGGCTGTGGGTGGGCAAACCCTATGGCAAGTCGCCGGCCTTCAAGCGGGACCCGCTGTACAACCTGTCCCACGGGGCCACGGCCTTTCAGGTGGCCAGGTTCTATTACCTGTTGGAGAACGGACAGCTGGTCTCCCCCGAGATGAGCCGGGTCATGAAGGAAATCCTGGGCCGGCCGGCCATTCACCACAAGTTCGTCCGTGGCCTGGAGGCGCGAAAACCCGGCGCGGAGATCTTCCGCAAGTCCGGGTCATGGCGTGAGTACCACGCCGACAGCGCCATTGTGGAGCGTGACGGGCGAAAGTACATTGCCGTGGCCCTGGCCAGGAACACCCAGGGAGAGTCCTGGCTGCAGCGGCTCATCGTGGGCCTGGACGAGGTGGTCTTCACCTGCGCCGCACAGTAGCTACTGAGAGGGATGCCGCGATTCGATCAACCTCTGGACCCTGGTAGCCAGGGTCTGGTGCTCCACTGCCGAGTTCTTGTACAGCACGTTGGACTGGACAACCACGATGTAGAACAGCTCCCGCTCCCGGGCAGGGTGCTACACGGTGCAGACCGGGTTGAGCAGGTTCAGCCTGTTGCCCCGGTACTTGCGGCAGACAAACCCCGGCTCCGGCTTGCAGCTGTAGAGGGATCCGGACTTGAAGTAGACCGCTGCTTCCTGCAGGGCGGGTGAGGAGGCATACCTGATACGGCGCTGGGTCATGTACAGCAGCCGCTTGAGCTCACGGCTGGAGAAGGTGTCCACCAGCCTGCCCTGTTCCATCAGGAGCATGAAACGCAGCATCTCCCTGGGGCATCCGTAGCTGGTGGTCCCGGGAACGATCTGTTTCCCCCTCCGGGTGAAGAAGCTCCCCTGCCTGAACAGCTCGGTGTCGATGCCGTTGCGGGTGAGTGGATCGATGATTGCCTTCTGAAAGAGGGTTCGCAGTTCCGAGCTGTCGGCTGTTTCGAAAAAATCGTCGATCCGATCCTCGCTTACAGGGTACTCCCGTCCGAAATGCACCAGCAGCATGGCCTCGCGCATGCACATGGCTGCAGCGGCATTGGAGCTGGCCGAAAGCATCCAGTCCAGATAGGTGTACAGGTTGGCGGTGTCCCCCTGTCTGATGGGGCGCCAGGACAGGCGTCCGGTCTCAGGGTCGTACAGGGGGACGTCGTGGTGGTCGCTGATGATGAACTCGTCGGCCGTGACCATGGCCTGCTTCAGAATCCTTTGGCGTTGGCTGATGCTGTCAGGGTAGATGTCGGCCAGAGCCTGGAATATCCCCAGTCCCACCACGATCTTGCCCACGCTGCCCGCATTCTGCCGGTGCAGCCCGCGGTGCTCGGCATAGGCGGGATTGTCCGGGTCGCTCAGGTCGAGCACGGAAACGGCATAGTCGGGGCTGTCTTCGCCGAGCAGCCCGAGGAGCTTCTGCTGCAGGCCCTGATCGACTGCAGGGATGGTCAGCTCCTGGTGGCCGCCAAGGCGGATGTCCACCTGGTCCAACTCCAGCCTGGCCCCCTTGGGTTGGGTTCTCTGCTGGTACCCGATGAGCCGGAGCATGCCAGTGGCATTGGCTCCGTCCAGGGGATAGCCGGTGCTGCTTGTGGGCAGGAAAAGTGCCAGGGACACAAGGGCGAGAATGAGCAGTTTCATGGAAGATCCGTTTTTGGGACAGCGAGCAGATCGACCGGCTGGTCGGCGGAACGCCAGCTCCTGTCCAGGGTTTTGAGGAAGGCGCTCTCCCTGGCCCGGGAGCTGGAGAGAAAGGGCCTGATCTGGAAGAGGACCAGCCTGCCGTTCTTGAAGCCAAACTCGATGTCGGCGGGCAGCACGTTGCCCTGCTCGTCAGTGAGGCCCTCGAAGCGTTTCGGGGCCGAGACCGCCAGGTCGATGAGCTGCTCGATCTCCTCCGGCGTGAGCACCGAGTCGCTGCCGCTGGCCGGGACCTTGTCCAGCCCCCCACCCGGCAAAAGGATCCGCTTGCGCGGTTCGGAGGCCTGGGCCAGGAGCCGGACCCGCCCGGTCCCGCGGTGCACGAGCAGCTCCTCGGCGTCCTGGCCGGCCACCGCCCCGCCCACGCCTTCATTCACCGCCACGGTCAGCCACTCATGGGAACCCGTGTTCACGTCGGTCGTGACCATGACGCCTGACTTGTCCGCGGCCACGCTCTCCATGAGCAGGACCGAGACATAGAGGTGTTCCGGGGCGTCCATGTGGGACTGGCGCCAGCCAAAGGCCCGTTCCGTGAAGGGCGAGGCCCAGACCCGCAGGATTCCTTCCAGGATGGTGTCAAAACCGACCGCGTTGGGCACGGTCAGGTTGAGTCCCGCCCCGGTGAATCCGGGCAGGTCCTCCACATTGGTGTCGCTGCGAACGAAAACCCCGTAGCTGCCGTCGGGTCCGAACATGCCCTCCAGCTGCTGCTTGAGCCGGCGCTTGAACTCCTCGTCTAGGTCCAGGTCCTTGAACCACTCCCTGACAGTGGCCAGAAAATCTGCGGTTTCCGATTCGTATCCAGGATCCTGCTCCATGGCGCGCAACCGGTCGTACTCCTGCCGCATCCAGTCCATCATGGTCATGGCCGCCCCGGGGGCGGGACGCTCCAGGATTTCCCGGTAGACGCCAAAGGGGAGGACCAGCCCCCCGGCCACGGCCTCCGGATAGCGGTGCTTGAGCTCCCCCAGGTTGGCCGCCTTGGGGCCGCAGACGCGCCCGGAGTCCTCTGAGCGCAGCTCGTCCAGGGGAATGGGTTCGGTGCGGTGCAGCTGCAGCTGGTCCAGATCGGTAACGATGAGGTATGAGTCCGGTTTTTCTTCGCGTTTGAAGACCTGGTCCCAGTGGGGGCCGTCTTCGCTCATGTGGACGACGCCGCGGGGGCTTATTGCCATGACGACAGTTTGGCCTCTCCTGGACTCGATCGCGGACAGGTGGCGTTCTTCCACAGCCACGTTGGGAATGCCGAGATTGCGGGCCAGGAGCTGGACATGGGAGAGGATGTTGCCCCTTCCCCTGGTTATGATACCGGCCACCCGGGGCAGGTCGTCGGTGGTGGCCGGCAGCATGGCTATGGCACCGCGCTTGAGCCTGGAGGGGTCTTCCCCGGGTGCGAGGGTCTCGACGACCCCCCGAGCCAGGCCCGGGTTGAGGCCGTTGAGGCCGAAAGTCACGGGGTTTCCGAACAGCGAGTGCTCCACGCCGATGAGGACGTCCGCGTCGGTGGTCAACTGGTCCAGCAGGGCGCTGGTCAGCAGCAGGGGGGACACGTGCAGGCGGTCGTGCACGAACCTGCGGGTCTTGGGCTCGAGCTGCCCCAGCCGTTCAACCTGGGGCTGGAAATGGAATTCCAGGGAGCTTTCGCTCCACTCCGGCAGCCGGGACAGGTAATCCAGCTCAGACTTGTAGGACGCAAGATCCACTGTCGGGGGGTCCAGCCGGTTCAGGCTGTCCATGGCCGCGTCGAGCTGGCGCCTGGAAAGCAGGCCGGTGCCGTAGAGGCTGCGCACGGTCTCCCCCATCCAGTGCAGCCGTTCCAGCCTGGTGTTTCCCTTCAAGTCCTCCAGGACCGTGGCCAGGGAGCGGTACACGGACTCCTCCAGGCCGATGCTCAGGTCGACAAAGGCCAGGACCGTCTCCGGGTCGGACATACGGGGCAGGGACGTCCTGATGGCGGAGAGAATGCGGCAGGCCCCCCTGACCCTCGTGGTGGTGGGGGCACCCGGGTCGAGCATGGGGGCCAGATCCTCAAGCATCCGCCTGGAGGGGGTGTCTGTGAGGCGCTCGGCCAGCCCGCTCACGTCCTTGTCGGTGTAGCTGCTGGTGTAGATTTCCCTGATCAGGTCGACCAGATGTTCATAGTCCGGGACCAGCTTTTCCGGGGCCTGCTGCAGGGCGTAGTTTTGCACCAGCTCGGCGTCGCCCGCATCGGGGTTGCCGTGCAGCTTGGTGCGTATGTCGTAGAAGTCTGCGTCTTTCTCGGCCAGATCCCTGGAGAGCTGGCGCATTTCAATCAGGGGGGCGTCCTTGCCGCCGTGGGGCAGGGCGCGCACGGCTTCGCGCAGCAGCACGAACCACTCGCCCCTCCAGACCGGGTCAGCAGCCAGGGTCAGCAGCAGCTCCCGCCCCCCGGCCTCTTCGTCCTCCACCTGAAAGGCGCCGCGGTAGAAACGCGCCTTGCGCAGGATCCAGCCGTTGTCCGCCTGGATCAGGAACTTTTCCAGAACCATCTGTTTCAGCTGCGTGGTGT
This sequence comes from uncultured Desulfohalobiaceae bacterium, assembly GCA_964618595.1. Lineage (GTDB taxonomy): Bacteria > Desulfobacterota > Desulfovibrionia > Desulfovibrionales > CAZUBS01 > CAZUBS01. Next base: position 945 of record CAZUBS010000084.1, on the reverse strand, counting down.
AGTCCGGTTCCCGCACAAAGGAGTCCGCCTCGATGTCCGCCAGGAAGGTGGCGATGTAGTAGCCGTTCTCTCGCAGTTGCTTGGCCCGGTCGCTCCACTCTGCGTGCTGGCGCCCGCCGCCCCGGTCTTCACAGGGATACGGCCTTGGCGGATGCACGGTCCCGTCGTTGCAGAACCAGCGGATGCGCTTGAACGGACCCCGGGGGTTGTCCTTCATCTCCTGGATCCACTTTCGAAGGATTTTTGGTTCGGGCAGGGGCTCCGCAGAGACGGCAGCGAGAGCTGTCAGGGCGAAAAGCATTGCCAGTGCAAGGGAAAGCAAAAGGGTGCCGGTGCGGGGTCTGGAAAGGCGCTGCATTAAGGGCGGCTCCTGGTATGGGAAAGGTTTCGGCAGTTACATTGCGTTGATAACTATTCCTACCAAGGGGTGTGTACTATTGCAAGGCTCTTCACAACGGCTGCTCGTGTGTCAGGCAGTGCAGGGCCCCCAGCCCCAGGACGAGATCCACACAGTGGATGCCCACCACCGCGCGCCCGGGGAAGAGGCCGGCCAGGATACCCAGGGCCACGCGGTCCATGGGGTCGTTGAAGGTGGGGACCAGCACGCAGCGGTTGGCAATGCAGAAGTTGGCGTAGGAGGCCGGCAGGCGCTGGCCGTCGAAGAACAGTGGGGCAGGCATGGGCAGCTCCACCACCTGCAGCGGGGAACCGTCCTCCAGTCTGGAGCCCTCCAGCACCTTCCTGTTGGCTTCCAGAGTCAGGTGGTTCGGGTCCCTGGCGTTGGGCTCCCGGCCCAGCACCACGGTATTCCGGGACACGCAGCGGTCCACGTCGTACACATCGCCGTGGGTGTCGTCGCCGGAAATGCCGCCGGGAGGCCGGACTACCTGCGCCCCCTCAACGCAGGGGGGATAGAGGGCCTCGTAGTCCTGGCGGCCGAGTCCC
>CAZUBS010000083.1:0-7422 GCA_964618595.1 uncultured Desulfohalobiaceae bacterium | reverse complement strand
ACAATGGTGGTCACGCATTTTTTTGCGGTGACCGGCAGGGTGCAGCGCTTCAGGATCTTGGGGCGCCCCTTGCCCGTGGTGTGGGTGGTGGTCACGATGACCTTGCGGGCCTTATGTGCCAGCTCCATGCCTCCGCCGATGCCGGGGGCGAACCTGCCGGGGATGACCCAGTTGGCCAGGTCACCCTCCCCGCTGACCTCCAGGGTGCCCAGGATGGCCACGTCGAGCCGGCCGCCCCGGACCAGGGCGAAGGACAGGGCGGAGTCGAAAAAGGCGGCCCCGGGGCGCAGCTGCACGTAATCCCCCCCGGAGTCGATCAGGGAGGGGTCCTCGGTCCCCCGCGGGCAGCGCGGCCCCATGCCCAGGATGCCGTTCTCGGAGTGGACGAAGATGTCCACCTCCGGGGGCAGATGCTGCAGGACGCGGGTGGGCAGGCCGATACCCAGGTTGACCACCTGCCCGGAGACAAGCTCGGCAGCGGTGCGCCGTGCGATCCTGGTCTTAGGCGACATGGTTCTCAAGCACCTCGTACTCTTTCATGCCGGTGGCCACGGGCACGACATGGTCCACAAAAGCGCCGGGGGTGTGGATGTGGTCCGGGTCGAGCGCGCCGATGTCCACGATCTCCCGCGCTTCAGCAACCACGAGGTCGGCGGCCGTGGCCATGAGGGGGTTGAAGTTGCGGGCTGTCTTTTCGAAGACCAGGTTGCCCCAGCGGTCGGCCCTGGCCGCATGCACAAGGGCCACGTCGGCCCGCAGGGCAGGCTCCACTATGTAGCGGCGCCCCCGGAAGGAGGTTGTTTCCCGCTGCTCGGCCAGGAGCGTCTCCAGGCCGATGTCCGTGAGAAAGGCGGCCAGGCCCGCACCCCCGGCCCTGATCTTCTCGGCCAGGATGCCCTGGGGGTGCATCTCCACCTCCAGCCGGCCCTGGTTCATCATCTCGATGGCCAGGGCGTTGAGGCCCATGTGCGAGACGATGAACCGCTTGGCGCGGCCGGCCTCGAACAAGGTGGATATTCCCATGCCCTGCTCGTTGGCGTCGTTCTTGACCAGGGTCAGCCCTGTTGCCCCCTGCTCCAGCAGGGCGGCAATGAGCGTGAAGGGGGTGCCCGGGGCGCCGAACCCCCCGAGCATGACGCGTGAGCCGTGGGCCACGGTGCGCAGTGCACCGGCAGGGGTGGTGGTCTTGTCGATCATCCGTGGCTCTTCAATGTGCCCGGGGTGCACAGTCCAGGTATGGGGCCGGCTGGATCCAGGGCCTCCACGCCGGCATCGGCCAGGTAGCGGCTGGTTCTCTTCAAGGCCCGCTCCAGCTTGTCCAGCAGCTCGCCGACCTGCTTCTCATTGATAATCAGCGGCGGGGCCACCAGCACGTGGTCGCCGAACAGGCCGTTGATCGAGCGGCGGGGGTAGATGATCAGCCCCTCCTCAAAGGCGTTGTCCGTGAGCACCATGGCCGCGTTCCACTCCGGTGGGAAGGGGTCGCGGGTCGCTGTGTCGCGCACCAGCTCAATCGCGGTCAAAAGCCCCAGGCCGCGGACGTTGCCGATGATGCTGTACCGGTTTTGCAGCTGCTCAAGGCCGCGCAGCAGGACCTTGCCCATGGCTGCGGCGTTCTCCGGCAGCTGCTCTTCCAGGATGATGTTCAGCACCTCGAGACCCACGGTGCAGGCCATGGGGTTGCCCGCGTAGGTGTGCCCGTGGGCGAATCCTCCCCGGGAAACCACGGCATTGACGATCTCCTGGGAGGTCAGAACGGCCCCCAGGGGGTAGTAGCCCGAGGCAATGCCCTTGGACAGGGCGATGATGTCCGCCTCCACCCCCCAGTGCTCGTAGGCGAACAGCCTGCCGGTGCGCCCGAAGCCGGTCATGACCTCGTCCAGGATGAGCAGCACGCCGTATTTGCGGCAGATGTGCTGGATGACCGCGAAGTACTCCTTGGGGGGCACCAGGGCGCCGGTGCTGGCCCCGCCCACCGGCTCGGTCACGAAAGCGGCCACGTTGTCCGGTCCCTGCTCCAGGATGACCCGCTCCAGGGCCCAGGCGCATTCCAGCCCGCAGTCCGGGTAGGTCTGGTGGTAGACGCAGCGGTAGCAGTAGGGGGCGGGGATCTTGGGATAGTCGCGCACCAGGGGTTTGAAGGCCACCTCCAGGGGGGCGTAGGATGTCAGGGCCAGGGCGCCGAGGGTGGCTCCGTGGTAGGAGGGGACCCGGCTGATGAACTTGTACCGGGAGCCCTCCCCCAGGTTGAAAAAGTACTGGCGGCAGACCTTCATGGCCGACTCCACCGCCTCTGAGCCTCCGGAAACGTAGAAAACCTTGTTCAGGTGCGGGGAGGTGTGCTGGACCAGCTTTTTGCCAGGCGCTTGGAGGGCTCGTTCTCGAACTGGGTGCGGTAGGCGAAGAAGGTCCGCTGGGCCTGCTGCTCCATGGCCGCGATGACCCGCTTGTCGCCGTGCCCGATGTTGTTGACCACCGCGCCGGAAGAGCCGTCCAGGTACCGTTTGCCCACGGTGTCCCACATGTAGATGCCCTTGGACTTGGCAATGGTGGGCTGGCGTTTGTTGGTCTGGTAGAAAAGGAACTGCTCCTGGTCGGGGTAGGCGGCCAGCTCGGCGGGGTGGACCTTGAACAGCTCGGGGTTTGAGGCGTGGAAGCGGTTGAGCTTTTCCACGGGTGTGAGGCGGCCCAGGCTGCGCAGGGGGATGTGGGTGTTGTACACGTAGCAGTAGGAGAGCAGCTTCTTCTCCAACTCCTCGCTGGAGGCGAATGGAGAGTAGGCCAGCTCTGAGAGCCCGGACAGCAGCTGGGACTCCCCGGGAGCAGGGTCAGGGTAGACGTGCTGTTCTATGGAAAGCTCACGGCAGGCATCGGCAAAGCAATGGTCGTTCTCTGATCCCTCCGGGGCGAAGGCAGGGCGGTCGGCAGTGAGCACGCGCCAGATGCGAAAAGGGGCGGCCTGGCTCAGGTTGCGAAGAAACCCCGCGGCCGATTCCGGTGAGTCATCCGGCCGGGTTTCCATGAAGATCCAGCTGGTGGCCCGGTCAACCGACAGAAAAAGGTGCTTGCGGAAGGTCTCGTCCTGCATGCGGGGCAGGGAGCGTTCGTAGAGGCGCATGTGGCCCGGAAGGTACCGCTGGTGCTTGCGCACAACCGCCTTGTGCTCCTCGATGTCGGGGACCAGCTCGCCCACGCGGCACACCCCGTGGCGGCGCAGCAGCCTGTCCAGTGAGGAGCGTGAGCAGGAGGGCATGAGAAAGGTCCGGACCACGGTGAGCAGGTCGTCAAGGGACAAGAGCAGGATGCGGCGGATCTCGACGATGAGCAGCTCCTGCTCCAGGGTGAACAGGACGCTGGATTGGGCGGTGCAGTCCCGGGTCTGGACCTTTCCTGCCCGGCTGCGCCATTTGCGGACGGTTGCGATGCTCAGCCCCAGCTCGTTGGCCAGCTCGGCCACGGAGTCTTTGGACTCCTGAATATATCTGCCAATTTCGGGAGTGACAGTGATCTTCCAGCTCTTTCTCAGCCCCATGTCAGCGCTCCGGTCAAAATCGAGGATACATCACGTGCAACCACGCCACCTTTTGCCGCCTGGCCTGGCGTGCCGCCTTCGGCCCTGACCCTTGGCAGGGTGAGTCGTCATGCCCAGGCTCAGGGAGATGCACAGGCAAACCATTCCAGTATAAAGAGAAAAGGCGCAAAAAGAAAGAAGCTCACGGTCTTTGATGTATGGTCGGACTGGTGTCAAAACAGGGTTGCCAGGGCATGCATAGGATGTTTTACACGCTGTTGCAACGTACGCCGTGGCGGTACCATTCCTTGAGCAAGGGTGCGGATAAAGAGAATGGTGCATATCCACAACGGCTTGACAAATGAAAACCCGCCCCATACCCTCCGCAAATCTGAGTAAAGTTGCGTCGTAAATGCGTTTTGGAAACAGTTATCAAATGAAATGATGTGCTGTGCCCTGATACGCACGAAGCCCCGCACGAGCCATGTCTGAAAAATCGGGCTGGAAACCCTGGGCACTTTTGGCCCCTTCCCTGAGCGCGGTCTTTTTTCTGCTGGTCGTCCCGGTCTGCTTCATCATAGTCTACAGCTTCTGGCTCCGCGCTCCGAGTGGTGCGGACATCCCGGCCTTCCAGTTCGGGAACTACGCCAAGTTCTTCCAGGACTTCTTCTACTCCTCCATTTTGCTGCGCACCATCAGGGTCAGCCTGGAGTGCGTGGCCCTGTGCCTGGTCATGGGGTACATCCCCGCCTACTTCTTCTACCGCACCCGGACCCGTTTCCGGGGTGTGCTCATGCTGCTGATCATGCTCCCGTTCTGGATCAGCTTCATCATCCGCACCCTGTCCTGGATCAACATCCTGGGGGACACCGGCCTGATCAACTACGTGTTGACCAGCACCGGGATCCTCTCCGAACCGCTGGGCATGCTCTACAACGAGGGCGCGGTGCTCATGGGGCTGATCCAGTACCTGCTGCCCTTCATGATCCTGAACATCTACGTCAGCTTGGAGGGCATCGACAAAAGCCTGCTCGAGGCGGCCCGGTCCATGGGCTGCACCGAGTGGCAGGCCTTCAAGGAGGTCACCCTGCCCCTGTCCCTGCCCGGGGTCAGCGCCGGGAGCCTGCTGGTCTTCGTGCTCACCGCGGGCACCTACCTGCCGCCCATGATCCTCGGCGGGCCGGGCAACGAGATGATCGCCAACCTGATTTTCAAGCGGGTCATAGGAACCCTGGACTGGCCGTTCGGGTCTGCCATCAGCGTTGTGCTGCTGCTGCTCGTCGTGGCCATCGTCTGGACCTACAACCGCTATCTGGGCATCAACCAGGTCTTCAAGGCCATGCAATAGGGAAAAATGGTGCGGATTTCCGGCTGGTCACTCATCAAGCTCTACACCATCCTGGTGTACGTGTTCATGTTCGCCCCCATCGTGGTGGTGATCATCCTGGCCTTCAATCCGCAGCAGTTCGGCTCTTTTCCCATGGACGGATTCAGCCTGCGCTGGTTCGTCAAGCTGGCCCAGAACGAGGTCATCCTCATGGCCTTCAAGAACTCCCTGGTCCTGGGCAGTCTGACCGCTGTCTGTACCACCTGTGTGGCCATTCCCGCGGCCATGGCCTTTGTGCGCTACGAGTTCCCGGGGAAAAACAGCCTGAACACCCTGCTGCTGGCCCCGATCATGGTGCCCGAGGTCATCCTGGGCGTGGCCCTGCTGCTCTTCATCCGCTGGCTGCAGCAACCCAAGAGCTTTGCCCTTTTGCTTGTCGGCCACGTGGTCATCACCCTGCCGTATGTGCTGCTCGTGGTGCAGGCCAGGCTGGTGGGCATCAGGACCGACTATGAGGAAGCTGCCAAATCCCTGGGAGCCAATGCCTTTCAGACCTTTCGGGAGATCACCCTGCCCCTGCTTCTCCCGGCCATCTTTGCCGGCATGCTCTTCTCCTTCACCATCTCCTTTGACGACATCACGGCCACGCTGTTCTGGGCAACGGCCCAGAACCAGACGGTGCCGGTCAAGATATTCGGCATGCTGCGCAACTCCATCAGCCCTGAGATCAACGCCCTGGGCGCGGTCATGATCGTGCTCACGGTGTCAACGCCACTTCTGGCCGGCTATCTGGCCAGGCGTTTCGCCAGGGGGAAGTGAAACCCGGCCGCAAGATCCGGCCATTTTTCAGGGCGGGGAATCCCTGCTCAAAACTCAAGGAGGACGAGATGTCTGATGCTTGGAAGAAACGTGTGGAAGACGTGCACGCCCGGTATGAATCGGGTGAGCTCTCCCGCCGCGATTTTTTGCGGTTCATGGTCATAGCGGGCACGGCTGCGGGACTGGCCGGCGGCCCCTTCGGCCTACTTGGTTCGGCCCAGGCAGCCGACTCCATCCGTTTCGACGGCTGGGGCGGGACAACGTCCGAGGCCTTTCGCAAGTACGCCTTCGAACCCTTCACCAAGGCCACGGGCATCGAGGTCATCGACGGGGAGTTCGGGGACATGGACTCCTATCTGACCCGGGTCAAGGCCTCCTTTCCCCCCGGGGGCGAGTTCAACCTGGCCCACCTGTCCGGGGTGTTCGACTATGCCCGGTACGTGGGGCTCGGCTTCAACGCATCCCTTGACGAGAGTGCCATCCCCAATCTGTCCCTGGTCATGCAGGCCATGGTCACACCCTACTATGCCATCACCCCGAAGTCTTTGTCCGCTGTTCCCTACGACTTGGGCCAGACCGGGATCGCCTACAACACCAAGTACGTCTCCAAGGAAAAGGCTGAAAAGCTGGGGGCCGGGATCCTGTTCGAGGAGTCCCTGAAAGGCAAGATCGGCTCCTGGACGGACTGGCGCACCAACATCTGGTATGCCGCGCTGTATACCGGGCAGCAGCCCAACGACATCGCCGACCTGGACAAGGTCTGGAAGGCCCTGCGCAAGCAGCGCGACCTGATCAAGAAGTACTGGGGGTCGGGCGCGGAGCTGATGAGCCTGCTGGCCAACGAGGAGATCTATGCCACGCCGGCCTGGTCCGGGCGTGTGGCCCACCTGCAGAACGAGGGGCATTCCATCGGCTATCTCGCGCCTGAAGGGACCTACTCCTGGCAGGAGTGCATCTTCGTCATCAAGGGCACGGACCTTGACACGGCCCACAAGCTGCTCAACTTCATGCTCGAGCCCGAGGCGGCCATTGCCGTGGCCGAGGCCCAGCAGTATCCGCCCAGTCTGGATCCCTCCAAGGTGGACATGCCCGAGTCGGTGAAGAAGCTGCCCGCCTTCGACCCAACCGGCAAGCTTGAGGGCTACCTCTTCAGTGTCCCGGACTACTGGAACTCCCACCAGGTGGAGTGGTCGGAACAGTGGGACCGCATCATGGCAGGGGCATGATCGCCCTGCGGGCGAGCTCAAAGCTGAAAGCTGAAAGCTCAAAGTAAGCAGAAAGAAGCTGAAGCATGGCTTCAGCAGTTACGTCCCCGGCCGGCCGGTCCCATCGGTCCGATCCGTCCGATCGGTCCGATCGGTCCCATAATCCGGCCGGCCGGGGACACCACCGATACCGGCTGCCACCAGCCGATCAGTTGACACGAAAAGAGGAACATCAGTGGCGACCGCAACCAACGAACCCGTTGTCCAGCTCAAAGGGCTCATGAAGCGCTTCGGCAGGACCATGGCCGTGGAGAAGATGGACCTGTCCATTGCGCAGGGCGAGCTGGTGACGCTTCTCGGCCCCTCGGGGTGTGGCAAGACAACCATCCTGCGCATGATCGCCGGGTTGGAGAAACCCTCCGAAGGCGATATCTACATCAAGGGCAAACGGGTCAACGACACCCCCATCCACAAGCCGAACCTGGGCATGAACTTCCAGAATTACGCCCTGTTCCCGCACCAGCACCTCTTCGACAACGTGGCCCTCGGGCTCAACTACC
>CAZUBS010000082.1:6242-7429 GCA_964618595.1 uncultured Desulfohalobiaceae bacterium | reverse complement strand
GTCGTCCGGACCCGGAGCCGTCCCGGGCCAGACCAGGAACCGCTGTCCCTCGAGGATTCCTGTGTCCCGGCCGAGAGTGACCCTGAGGCGGTGCATGGGGTGTACCTCCGTGACCTGCCCCCCCTTGGCCAGGATGTCCCGGAAGGAAAAAACCTTTTCCCTGCCGTTTTGCAGGGAGGCGGCCAGGGCCAGCCTGGCCTTGTGCAGCAGGGCGCGGCACTGCTCTGAAGGCGAAGAGCGAAGCTGCCACCCGGGCATGTCCTGCGGGTAGTTGGCAAAGCCGGCGCACAAGGTGGAGGAGAACTCGTCCTCCGAGACCGGATCGGAAAAGACCTCCCGCCCGAACTCCTGCAGGATGCGCTCGCCGAGCCTGCGGCACAGCCGGGGGTTGGTCTGCGGCCAGAGCAGGGCCAGGGTATCCCCCCCGATACGTGCCGGCATGGCGTGCTCCGGGCAGAGAGACTCGATGACCGTTGCGGCGCGGGCCACGACCTCGTCGCCGAGCGCGTACCCATACCGGCTGTTGACGTGCTCCAGGCGGTCCAGCCTGAACAGGGCCAGGCCGAAGCTCGCCCGGTACCCGGGAAGGGGGCAGTCCAGGGGGGCAGAGGGGCCGGGGCGGATGCAGGCCAGGATCAGCTCGATCTCCTGCTCCGCTGCCTTGTGAAGAGCCTCCCGGTTGGAAAGCCCTGTCAGGGCGTCGGACTGGCTGCGCTTGTACATGGCCAGGGCGTCCATGCACAGGCAGCAGCCCCTGGTGATCAGGCCGAGCTCGGTGGTCGGGTGCTCCAGGCGCACCCCCCTGGCAGAGAAGACGCCGAGCAGGGTGTCGTTGTGGACCAGGGGCAGGTGGAGGCTGTCCTGTGCGGGGTCGTACTGTGCCGTCCAGGGGAAGTCGGCATCGGCGCAGCGCAGGGTTACCGGGACCTCGGCAGGGAAGTGGAGGCTGTGGGAGGTGAAGGGCACCAGCACGCGCACTCCCTGCTGGAGCCGTGTCTCGTAGCGGATCAGGTCTTCCCGCTTCAGTGCCGTCTCTTTACGTGGTAGGGTCATTACTTCCCGGTGGTTCATTGCGTGGAGGCCGGTGGGGCGGGCCTTCACCCCTGCAGCCGGAAGGTCCTGTTTTGCCCCTGGCTGCGCTCCGTGCTAATAGACTCCAGTCGGCAAGGCAAGCCTGCACCGCGCAG
>CAZUBS010000082.1:0-6142 GCA_964618595.1 uncultured Desulfohalobiaceae bacterium | reverse complement strand
AGGTGCTGATCGTGGTCTTTCTCGACAGGGACAAAACCTACCATCCGGCCAAGGACCACCAGGGCGCGGGGGCGTGCATCCAGAACATGCTGCTCGCCGCCCACGGCCTGGGCCTGGGCAGCGTCTGGCTGGGCGAAATCATCAATCAGCAGGGGCAGGTCATGGACACGCTCGGCCTGTCGGCTGACAAGCTCGAGCTCATGGCTGTCGTGGCCGTGGGGCATCCGGCCCAGCCGGGGAGCTCCAGCCGCCACCCCCTGGAAACGTTTTTGCTGGAGGAGTTCTGACCATGGCCACGGTGATTTCCTTTGCCCTGGGGCCCCTGCAGACCAACTGCTTCCTTGTCAGGGCCCAGGACCGGGCCCTGGCCGTGGACCCCGGAGGGGACCCCTCCAGTGTGGTCGGGTACCTGAAGCAGGAGGGGCTGACCCTGACCCACATTGTGAACACCCACCTGCACTTCGACCACATCCTGGGGAACAGCTCCCTGTCCGAGGCCACGGGGGCGCCGATCCTGGCCAACCCGGAGGACGGCTTTCTGCTGGACACCGAGGTGGGAGGAGGTGGGTTCATGGGCTTCCCACCCACACCGCCCTTTGAGTATCAGCCCCTGGAGCCTGGGGAGACCTCGTTTCTGGGCGAGCCGTGCACGGTTTTGAAAACTCCGGGGCACACCCCGGGAAGCCTGTCCCTCTACTTCCCGGACAGCGCCATGGTCTTCAGCGGGGATCTGATCTTCCACCACTCCATCGGCAGGACGGACTTCCCCGGGGGAGACCAGCAGACATTGATCGACTCTGTGCGCGGGAAGATCTTCACCCTGCCGGAGGAAACCGTCATCTACTCCGGCCACGGTCCCGAGACCACGGTGCGCGAGGAAAAGCTGCACAACCCGTTTTTCAACCGCGGGTTCACCCTGTGACGCACAAGGAGGCGTCCGGCATGCTCAAGGAGAAAATATACCTCGACCTCAAGGATCAGTGCTGACACGTGGGGCAGGAGGTCGGGTGGACACTCCGCTTTCCCGTTGTCAGACAGGTCGAAGCCCTCATCAGGAGAAGCGCCCTGCCACAGGTGGAAAACCTGCTGCACATCGAGCCGGACTGGGGCCTGGAGACCGAAGAGAGGCCGGAGGGTCTGGTGCTGGCCCGGCTGCAGCGCCGGCCCCCTGCAGGGGGTGACGATGACCCTGCAGCCTGATCGCCCCGTGATCTTCTCCTGCAGCCCCCGGCCCGGCGGCAACAGCGATACAGCCGCCGACCTGCTGGCCAGGGGGGTTGCGCAGAAGGGAGCCGCGGCCCGGGTCGTGCATCTGCGCGACTACGCCGTTGAGCCCTGCATCGGCTGCTACAGGTGCCGCAGCAACCCGACGGGCCGCTGCTTCCAGGAGGAGAGCGACCAGAGCCGGCCGCTTTTTGCGCACCTGCTGGAGGCGCCGCTGGTCATGTTCTGCTCCCCCATCTTTTTCTATCACCTGCCGGCGCACTTCAAGGCCTTCATCGACAGGGGGCAGAGCTACTACGTGCGCAGGGAGCGTGGCGACACCGCGATCCTGGACCTCCCGCACAGAAGGGCGCAGGTCGTCCTTCAGGCCGGGCGACCTGCAGGGGAGCAGCTTTTCAGCGGCAGCCTGCTCACCCTGCGCTACTTTTTGAAGCTCTTCAATATCGGGCTGACCGAGCCCCTGCTGTTCCGGGGGAAGGACGGTCCAAACGACCTTAAGAGCGATGAACAGGCCGTTGCACGCATTGTCGAGCGAGCCGCCGAGCTGGCCGCAGGGCTTGGGTGACAGGGCCGTGGCGGCGCTTTGCCTGGGGGCTGTTCAGCGGTTCAAAGAATCTCTCAGGGGATCGTTCAGGGGATCTCGGGGCATGCTCGGTGCCAGGTGCCAGGCCTGCGGCAGGATCAAGCCCCGAAACGCCGGGCCCGGGTTGGCCTGTCATGACTGCCGTGCTCTGCTGCCCCCCCTGTCCACGGGTTGCTGCCCGAGGTGCGGGCAGCCCTTTGGCTGGGGGAGCGAGCGCCATCTCTGCCTGGAGTGCCGGCACACCGAGCGGCCCTGGGAAGGGTTCGCGGTCCACGGCGTCTATGAAGGGGCCCTGCGCGAGCTCCTGCTCAGCTTCAAGTTCCGGGGCGACCTGGGCCTGGCCGGCCTGCTGCAGGAGCTTCTGTGTCAGGCCCATGCCAGGTCTTTGAGCGCCTCCGTCCCCCACGGGGTTGTCCCCGTGCCGCTGCACCCGGCCCGCCTCAGGCAGAGGGGGTACAACCAGAGCCTGGAAATGGTCCGCCTGCTGGCGCGACAGCTCCAGGCCCCACTGATGCCGGACGTGCTGCGCCGCACCAGGCACACCCGGCCGCAGCAGGGGCTGAGCCGCAAGGAGCGGGAGGCCAACCTGAAAGGGGCCTTTGCCGCGGACAGCACCCGGGTGGCGGGGAAGCACCTGCTGCTCGTCGACGACGTGTACACCACAGGGAGCACGGTCAGCCGCTGTGCCGGCACGCTGCGACGTTTTGGGGCGGACCGGGTGGACGTGCTGGTTCTGGCCAGGGCCAGGTGAGGGTGTGGCGGAGCGGGTGATTTAAAAAAGTTCATCCGGTTTAAGAGTACGTGGACAGCGCACAGGTTGGAGGCCGTGGGCATTCATGCCCAGCCGAATCCGTGTCTTTTACGAGGAATGACATGGGATGGTCTCTTGAACGTAGTATGTGCAGGCTCGGGCATTCCAAGCAGGAACGAGGCGGTGGCGGTTGAACGTCGGCAAGAACGACCGATACAACACTGGACCATGCAAGAGGGGAGGGACGCGACGCACTTTCATTCTGGCTGGTCATGAACACCCACGGCCTCTTTCCGAAACCGGGCAACCCTTGAAAAAGCAAGTTCGAAGCGGATGAACCATTAAAAATCAAGACAAGGGTGTCTGGAGGCTCAAAGGGGTTGACGAAAGCTCAGCCTGTGGTTTAGATACACCGTTTCACTATCTGGGGAGGAAATGAAATGTACGCGATTGTAGCTACCGGCGGGAAACAATACAGGGTCCGCGAGGGCCAGGTCATCAATGTCGAGAATCTCGGTGCAGAAGCCGGGTCGGATGTCGTCCTGGAGAAGGTGCTTCTGGTGGGTGAGGGGGAGGACGTCAAGATCGGCACCCCTTACGTGGAGGACGCCGCGATCAACTGTCAGGTGCTCGAGAACAAGCGCGACAGGAAAATCATCGTCTTCAAGCACAAACGGCGCAAGGACTATCGGAAAAAGGCCGGTCACCGGCAACAGTACACCAGGCTCAAGGTGACATCCATTCAGGCCTAGCAGGCCGTTGAAAACCCCGGCGTGGGTTTTGAACATCCTGCAAAAAGGTATTTTCAACAGGTTTCCAGGCGAGGAAGACAGCTATGGCACACAAGAAAGCAGGCGGAAGCTCTCGTAACGGGCGCGACAGCATAGGGCAGAGACGGGGCGTCAAGTGCTTCGGCGGTCAGCGGGTGGAAGCGGGCAACATCCTGGTCCGCCAGCTCGGGACCAAGGTCCACCCCGGGGCCAATGTGGGCATGGGCAGGGATTACACCCTGTTCGCCACTGCCGACGGCGTGGTGCAGTATGAAAAGTACCTGCGCAAGAAGAAGGTCAAGACCCGTGTGAGCGTCATGCCCGCGGCATAGATGCCGAAAATCCGAGTTGTGAGGGGTAGGGGGCGGCAGGCTCTCTACCCCTTTTCTTTTTTGCAGCACGCCTGAAACATCAGAGAACGGTCACCTCCCATGCGATTCGTTGACGAAGCCAGGATCACAGTTACCTCAGGCAAGGGGGGGCACGGGTGCGTGTCCTTCCGGAGGGAGAAGTACATTCCCAAGGGAGGACCGGACGGGGGGGACGGCGGCCGGGGGGGAGACGTCCTTGTCCGGGCCTCTGACAAGCTTCTGACCCTCTACGACCTGCGGCTCAAGCGCAACTACCAGGCCGAGAACGGGCGCCCCGGCATGGGGGGGCAGCGCAATGGCAGGGCTGGTGAGGATCTGATCATCGATGTGCCACCCGGGACACTCGTCTTTGAAATCGACGAGCAGGGGAACAGGCGCCTGGTGGCCGACATCGTGTCCCCTGACAAAAACGTGCTGCTGGCCAGGGGGGGGCGGGGCGGAAAAGGCAATGTCCATTTCAAGTCCTCCACCATGCAGACCCCCCGCTTTGCCCAGCCAGGTGAGGAAGGGGAGACCAAAACCCTCTACCTGGAGCTGAAAGTCCTGGCGGACGTCGGGCTCCTGGGCCTTCCCAATGCGGGGAAATCCACGCTGATAGCGGCCATTTCAGCCGCACGGCCCAAGATTGCCGCCTACCCTTTCACCACCCTTGTCCCCAACCTCGGCGTGGTGCTCGGGGATGGGGGCAGGCGCATGGTCGTGGCCGACATTCCCGGGCTGATCCAGGGGGCCTTCGAGGGACACGGGCTGGGCCACAGATTTCTGCGCCACGTGGAGCGGACCCGGTTTCTGGTGCACCTCCTCAGCGCGGAAGATCTCGATCGGGACGATCCCTGGGCGGGCTTTGCGCTCGTCAATCAGGAGCTCGAGCTCTTCGACCGGGTCCTGGCCGAAAAACCCCAGATCGAGGTCCTGAACAAAATCGACCTCCTCGAGCCCGGGCAGCTGGAAATGTTGCGCCGCACGGCCAAGGAGCAGGACAGGAACATTTTTTTCATATCCGCACTGACAGGGGAAGGTGTGGAGGAGCTGCTGCAGGCCATGTGGGAGCGGCTGGCAACCTTCTCGCCGGAAGAAGGGGTTCGCAATGCGTGAGGCACAGGAGCTGAAACCCGGGTACAGGCGCCAGGTCATCGACACGGCCAGGCGGGTCGTGGTCAAGGTCGGCAGTGCCGTGCTCACGGCTGAAACCGGGCTCGACCTGGAGCTGATCCAGGGGCTTGCCCGGCAGGTTTCGGGCCTTCTGGACGAAGGCAGAGAGGTGGTCATGGTCTCCTCCGGTGCCGTGGCGGCCGGGCGGCGGGTCATCGCCGCCAGTGTGGAGCTGAACGGTCTCCCGGCCCGTCAGGCAGCCTCGGCAGTGGGGCAGAGCCGGTTGATGCACGCCTATGACGAGGCATTTGCCAGCCAGGGCAAGGTCACGGCGCAGATTCTGGTCTCCAAGGACGGCCTGGAGAGCAGGCGCCGCTTCCTCCACGCGCGCAACACCCTGGCCACGCTCCTGTCCTGGAGGGCGGTCCCCATCGTCAATGAGAACGACACCGTGGCGGTCGAGGAGCTCGAGTTCGGCGACAACGATTTTCTGGCCAGCCTGATCGTCAATCTCGTGGAAGCCGACCTGATGGTCAACCTCACCTCGGCCGAGGGTGTCTTCTCCGCCAACCCCGACCGGGATGCCGGGGCGCACTGCCTGGAGTGCATCCCGGACATCGCCGGCCTGGACCTGGACGCCCTGTGCAGCGGCAAGAGCACCGTGGGGACCGGCGGCATGTACTCCAAGCTCCTGTCCGCCAGGCGGGTGGCCCAGCTCGGCGTGCCCAGCCTGATCTTCTCCGGGCGGACCCCGGATGCGCTTACCAGGGTCTTTGGCGGGGAAGATCTCGGCACCCTGATCGTCCCGCAGGACAAGGCTGTCTCGCGTCGAAAGTACTGGATGGCCTACAATCAGGACGTGGTCGGGGTCATCACTGTGGACGGCGGTGCGGTCGAGGCCCTGGTCACGGGGGGGAAGAGCCTCCTCCCGGCCGGGGTCGTGGGGGTGGCGGGCAGGTTCGAGGCCGGCGGCCTGGTGCGCATAAAGAGCCGGGACGGCCGCTCCCTGGGGGTGGGGTTGTCCAATTACGATTCCTCGGAGCTTGCGATGATCAAGGGCAGGCACACCTCCCAGATTCAAGAGGTGCTCGGCCGGCCGGCCTATCCCGAGGTCGTGCACCGCAACAACCTGCTCCTGGACGCCGCACTCTGAAGGCTGCTTTGTGACGGATCCGTTTTTTCTGTGACTTTTTCTTGACAGCCGCAACCATCTCATCTAGTTCTTTCCGCCGGTCGGCACGGTTTTGGGGCCGGCGTTTTTTTTGCTCTTTCAGAAAAATTGCTTGACAGGTGTTCGGATCGGGTTTAGATATCCGCTTCTGTCGTGCCGGGATTTTGGGTTTTGTTTTCC
>CAZUBS010000081.1:4511-7554 GCA_964618595.1 uncultured Desulfohalobiaceae bacterium | reverse complement strand
CCGTCGACCGAGGCGGCGAGCGCCATCAAGAAGGGAGGCTACGTCCAGGGCACCCACATGATCGTCCTGCGGAAGCGGCAAGGGTCCGCGGCCGGCTACGCGGACGAGATCGTGCACGAGATCCGCGACGAGGTGGAGCGCCAGATCAAGGAGATGATCGGCCTCAACGACCGCATGGCGTCGCCCCGGGACGAGAACATCTTCAACGACGCTGACCTGCAGATGGCGGGCCACGCGGCCGCCCGGCCCGGTGCCGGCCAGGGCAGTGTTGGCGCCTGTGAGGCCCAGGCCAGCATCGAGGAGCCGCCGGCGGAGCACGGTGCGGGCCACCCGGGTCGGGCGGCCCGGAGCGCGGTCCCGCTGCGGCCCGAGGTGCTCGGGAACCAGTGCCGCGCTCTCCTCACGGTTCTTGTGCCCGGCCGGGGCGATGTTGTGGGACGGCCCTTCCCCGGCCAGCTGCAGGATGTACTCGCCGGGGTCGGTCTCCACCACCTCCACGCCCGCTGCTTCCAGGGCCTGGTTGAGATGGACCTCCTCGGAGACCATGGACTTGCCCTTGACCGCCAGGCTGACCCCGTAGGCCCGGGCCAGGGTTTCCACGGTACGCCCGGCCGCGGCTGCGTCCGCGGCCCAGTGCACCCTTCCCCCGGCCGCGACCACGTGCTCTTCCAGCTCTTCCAGCAGGTCCGGCAGCCGGGCCAGGGCATCCTCCTTGATGCGCCGGGCCAGGTCACGGTAGTGCTCCCCTTCGGCAAAGTCGGCAAAGGCCCGGTCCCGCTTGCCCTTGAAGTGCAGGGCCGCGGCCCTGAGGTTGGCCCGCAACTGGGGATCGGAACAGGATGCAGCCGAACGATCGGCAAAGCGGTTGTTTGGGTCCTTCATCACCAATCACCTCCCGGGTCCAGCACCTGGGCGATGTGCAGGCAGCGAACCGACTGTTCCTGCTTGTCCAAGACACCCTGGATATTCATCAGGCAGCTGACCTCGGCACTGACGACCGTGTCCGCGCTGCTGGCCAGGATGGCCGCGACCTTGTCCTGGGTCATGGCCCCGGACAGCTCGGGAAACTGCAGGCTGAACGTCCCCCCGAAGCCGCAGCACGTCTCCGGCCGCCCCAGATCGAGCAGCTCGAGCCCTCTGACGTGCGACAGCAGGAGCGCGGGCTGCCGGCGTATGCCCAGGGCGCGTCCCACCTGGCAGGAGTCGTGGTACACCGCTCTGGCCGGGAAGGACGCCCCGAGGTCCTGCCTGCCCAGCCGGTCCACCAGGAACTCGGTCAGCTCGAAGGTCCGGGCCGCCAGCTCCTCGGCCCGCCTCTGCAGCACAGGTTCGTCCCTGAACAGCTCCGGGTATGTGCGGATCATGGCCACACAGGATCCCGAAGGAGCAACAACCGGGAGAGGATCTGCAAATACATCGAGGTAGCGCCTGGCCAGAACCCGGGCCTGCCCGATCTGACCGGCCTTGTACAAGGGCTGCCCGCAGCAGGTCTGCCCGGCGGGCAGAACGGGCCGCACGCCCGCACCGGCCAGAACCCGGGCAGTGGCCTCGCCGATCCCGGGGTGAAAGTTCTCCACCAGGCAGGGGATGAACAGGGAAACTGAGTGCACGTTCGCCATCTTGGACAGGACAGTGGCCTGAACCAATTGCGTTGTCCAGAGGCCCCGCCCTGTTGCAGGTTTGGACCCCCTGCCGGTCACTTGAGCTTTTTGTGCCCACCCGATATGTTTCACGCCCGGACCACTCTTCACCTCCATCCGCTAAGGCAGGACCCATGCCCGTATACGAGTTCTACTGCCCACGCTGCCACACCGTGTTCAGCTTCTTCTCGCCCACGGTGGAGACTGAAAAACGCCCCCGCTGCCCTGGTTGCGGCAGGCCCGGGCTGGAACGTCAGGTCTCCATCTTTGCCGTGTCCCGCGGACGGGCCGAGCCTGACGGCGATGAGGAGCTTCCCCCGGGGTTTGACGAGTCAAAGATGATGCAGGCCATGCAGATGCTGGAAAGCGAGGCCGGCACCATGGACGAGGACGACCCGCGCCAGGCCGCGAAAATGATGCGCAAGCTCTACGACGCCACCGGCCTCGAGGTGGGTCCGGGCATGGAGGAGGCCATGCGGCGCATGGAGGCCGGTGAGGACCCCGACCAGATCGAGGCCGAGCTCGGCGACGTGCTGGAAAATGAAGACCCGTTCCAGTTCCGGTCCGCTGTCCGGCGGGCTGGACAGAAGGACCGCCCCCCCCTCCAGGACGACACCCTCTACGACCTGCGGGAATACTGAAACACATGGGAGCGGCTTGAAGAATATCCTGGTCATCGGCGATACAGGCTTCATCGGCTCCGCCCTGGTCCAACATCTCATCGATCTGAGCCACACCCCTGCCCTCCTGCCGGCCTGGGCATGGCCGCAACAGGCCTGATTTACAAGGTCCAAATGTTGTAATACCTCATTTTCAGGTACCTCCCATGTCAGTCCGGAAAACCACAATCCTCATCGTAGCCCTCATGTTCGCCAGCTTGATCGGGCTCTCCTACCTGACATCGCGGGTCGTCATCCTGTCGGGCTTCGAGCGGATCGAGACCGACATCGCCCACCAGAACGCACGAAGGGCCTTGAATGCCCTGCACAATGAGCTCGACCGCATCGACACCCTGCTCATTGACTGGGCCTTTTGGGACGACACCGTGCAGTTCGTTCAGGACGGAAATGAGGAGTACGAAGCCTCCAATCTGGTCGACATCATTTTTATCGAGCAGAGCCTCGACCTGATCGCCTTTTTCACTCCCGACGGCACCCTCTTCTGGGGCAGCTCCTATGATCGCGACCTGGAGTCCATGATTCCCATACCCGCCCCCCTGGCAAAAGCCCTCCACCCCGGTGCAGCAGTTGTTACCCAGGCTTCTCCCGAATCCTTTACAAAGGGTATCCTGAAGCTTCCCGACCGGGCGGTGCTGCTCGCTTCACGCCCCATCCTTCCAAGCGAATCCAAGGGGACCGTCTACGGGACCATGATCATGGGACGTTGGATAGAGCAGGGGCTTA
>CAZUBS010000081.1:0-4501 GCA_964618595.1 uncultured Desulfohalobiaceae bacterium | reverse complement strand
CCCGAACAAACCCGGCTCGACTTGTCATTTGAGGAGGCCGATCCAGCCCCTGCCGGGCAACAGGGCCCAACTCTGGAGGTCGAGACGGAGTATATCCGTGCCTGGCAGACCTTGCCCGACATCTCCGGTCAACCCGCCCTGATCATGTCCTTTTCCATGCCCCGGGATATCCACCGCCAGGGCGAGGCTGCCCTGCGCTACCACGTTCTCTTTTTCATCGCCGCAGCCGTGGCCGTCAGCCTGCTCACCCTGACGCTCTTGGACCGACGCGTCCTGAACCGGGTGGCCTCCCTCTCCGCCCAGGTCTCGCGCATTGGACGATCCAGGGATTTTAGAAGGGTGAGCATGGGGGGGCGGGACGAGCTCACGGCCCTGAGCCAGGATATCCACCGCATGATCGAAACCCTGGAGGAGAACGAAGATTTCCTGCACCAGGTCAAGGACAACCTGCAGGCGGGCATCCTGACCATCGATCCGGAAACACACACGGTCGTGGACATCAATCCCTATGCTGCCCGGATCATCGGGTTGCCGGTGCAGGACATCCTTGGAAAGGCCTGTCGTTTTCTCTGCCCGGTGGAGGCCGGCATGTGCCCCGTCACCGACCTGGAACAGGAGCTCGACCTCACGAGGTCTGACCTGCTGACCTCCCAGGGCGAAAAGATCCCCATTCTGAAGTCCGTGTCCAGGATCAGCCGTCATGGCCGCGAGCTGTTGCTGGAAACCTTTGTGGACATCTCCGAGATCGAACGGGTCCGCTCGGAACGCCGGCGGCTGGAAGAGAAGCTGCAGCAATCCCAGAAAATGGAGGCTGTTGGCACCCTGGCCAGCGGGATTGCCCACGACTTCAACAACCTGCTGCAGATCATTTCGGGGCGGGTCGAGCTGCTCCTGCACCCCGCCTGCGGCCGGGACAAACATCGCTTACGGCTGGAAGAGATCGACCGGGCCGCTGCCCGCGGCCGGGACCTGGTCCGCCACCTGCTGACCTTCAGCCGCAAGATGGAGCCCGATCCCCGGCCCATCGATCTGAACCAGGTCGTGGATGGCTCGCTGCAGTTCATGCGCCGGACCGTCTCCAGAATGGTCGACTTCACCTTCGTCCCCCAGCACAACCTGCTCCCGGTCATGGGGGACGCCACACAGATGGAGCAGATCCTGCTCAACCTGATATCCAATGCCTGTGACGCCATGCCCGAAGGGGGCTCCATCCTCATAACCACCGAGAATGCCGCCTTCCGCAGCGAGAAGTTCAGCCGTTATATCGATCTGCCTCCCGGAAGGTATGTGCTGCTATCGGTCAGCGACACAGGCACAGGCCTGGACAGTGAGGTCAGTCAGCACATCTTCGAGCCCTTCTTCACCACCAAGGAGGTCGGCAAAGGATCGGGTCTGGGGCTGTCCACGGTCTATGGGATCGTCAAGAGCCACAACGGGCAGATCTCCTGCTACAGCGAACCCGGGCACGGAACGACCTTCAAGATATACCTTCCGGCGATCGAGGGATCCCGGGTGGGTGACGGGACAGCGCCTGTGCAGGACGACCAGGGCCTGTACGGCCGGGAACGGATTCTGCTGGTAGACGACGAAACAGACATCCTGGACATCACCAACGAGATGCTCACGGCCTACGGGTACTCGGTCACGACTGCCGGCAATGGAGAGCAGGCCCTTGCGATCTTCACCCGCCTTCACAAAGAAATCGACCTGGTGGTCCTGGACCTGGGCATGCCCGGGATGGGAGGGCTTGCCTGCCTGGAGAAGATGCTGGGGTGTGATCCGAAAACCAGGGTTGTCGTGGCCAGTGGTTACGGGGCCCACCCCCTGGCGAGAAACCCCGGCTCCTTTGGCGCGGCAGCCTTTGTGGGCAAACCCTACCGCATCGAGGTCCTGCTCGCTGAGATTCGGCGGGTACTTGATACCTCTGGCCCGCAGTGACCAGATGCTCTTGAACCCAAAGATCCTTTTTGAATCGACGGGGAAGGCTTGAAAGGACAGCGGGCCCTGGAGAATCCAGGGCCCGCTGTCGGGTGGAGGGGGCCACTTCATGAGGAAGGGTCTTGCGCGGCCTTTGCCGCGGTCCGCAGCCGGCCCAACCCCGAGGGGGGGAGAGGGGAGAAGGGCCGGCCTTGGACACGCTGAGTATAGCACCTCATGTGCCAACCCACGTTTCCCGAACGATTTCTGCCTATTATATATTTTTCCCTCCCCACACCCCTGATTTCTCGATGCAAGAAATTGCACGCCCGTCACGAGGACTGCAAAGCCTTTCACCTGGCCCCTTGACCTCCCTCCGGTTCCGGCTTGATTTCAGGCCTGTGATGCGCCTATCGTTCAAGGTGTCCTGCAGGTGCCAACCCGATCGCGATCACATTGTGACCCTGGAGCTGCCATGTCCCTGCGCATGATCGAAATCATCCTTCCCGAGCGGCTCAACTACAAGCTCCGCGACATCCTGGAGCAGCACCCCTTCATCGACGTGTGGTACGAAAAGCTGCACGAAGACAAGGGCATCCTGGTCAAGGGGCTGCTCCAGGTCGAGGACACTGAAAGCCTCTTGAGCACCATCTCCAACCAGGTCGATGGGGGGGATGACTTCCGGGTCATGCTGCACGAAGTGGAAGCCACCCTGCCCCGGCCCGCCGCCACCAAATCCGAGCACAGGGAGAAGAAGAAGGTGGCGGCCATGAGGGTCAGGCGGGTCAGCAGCGAGGAGCTCTACGAGGATCTCAAGGGGCTGTCCCAGCTGTCCTGGATCTACGTGCTCATGACCGGACTCTCGGCCGTGGTCGCCTCCATCGGGATCACCTACGACAATGTCCCTGTTGTCATCGGGGCCATGGTCATCGCCCCGCTGCTGGCCCCAAACGCGGCCCTGGCCCTGGCCACCACCCTGGGTGACCTGCGGCTGGGCCTCAAGTCGACCATCAGCCTGGGCGTCGGAATCCTGTGCGCCCTGGGCGTAGCCTTTTGCTACGGATTGATCGTCCCCCTGCCCGACCAGCTCTCCTACGTGGAGCGGTTGGGACCGCTGGGGTACAAGGACCTGGCCCTGGCCCTGTGCGCCGGCATGGCCGGCACCCTGGCCTTCACTTCGGCCACGGCCACGGCCGTGGTGGGCGTCATGGTGGCCGTGGCCCTGCTCCCCCCCCTGGTGGCCACCGGCATGCTCCTGGGAAGTGCAGACCTTCACGGTGCTGGAACCATGTGCCTGATATTCTTGAGCAACCTCATCTGCATCAACCTGGCCGGGGTGGGTGTCTTCCTCCTGCAGGGCATCCATCCGCTGAACTGGTTCGACACCCGGGCGGCCAGAAAGGCGTCCCTGGTGGCCATCTCGTTGTGGAGCGGATTGCTGGTCCTGCTCATCCTGATCATTGTCTTCTTTTAACCCTGATCTTTTCCGCCAGTACCCTCCCCCCGAGGCGCCGGCGAGGAGCAGTAGCAGCAGGGACTCCTCGCCACCTGTGCGCCGCCTTCCTGTTCTGTCCATCGGCAACCAAGGCAACTCTTCTTCGGTCTTTCAATTTTATGAAATTAATTTCGTAATTGGTGTTGACATCTTTTGCTGCACTTAATATTTTATGAACATAATTTCATTAAGGAGAGTCAATGCCACGACCGAAAAAGCCGCGAACGATTCTGGCTGAACCAAAGGCCGTTTTCTACAAACCCCAGGGAGTCCCGTTGCGGGACCTGCGGGGAGTGATCCTGCCCCTGGAGGGTTTCGAGGCCCTGCGCCTCTCGGATGCCGAGGGCCTCAGCCAGGAAGACGGGGCGGCACTTATGGAGGTGTCCCGCCCCACCTTCTGCAGGATCCTGGCCGAGGCCAGGCAATTGGTCGCCCAGGCCCTGGCCAATGGGTGGGCCATCCGGATCGAGGGGGGGAGCTATGCCCTGGCACAGGAGCAAGCCCCGCCCCATGGACCGGGCCGTGGCCGCAGACGGGGAAGGGGCGGTGGCGGACATGGCGGGCGCGGACCTTTCTGAAACCGGGCTCCAAGCCGGGAGCCCAGAACATACGGAGGTGCATCATGCCTGGATTTGACGGTACAGGACCCTTGGGCAGAGGACCCATGTCAGGCGGCGGTTTCGGACCCTGCGGCGGCGGAACAGGCCGCGGGTTCGGCTTCGGCCGCGGAGGCGGACGCGGGTTCGGAAGAGGTGGAGGGTTCCGGCGCTTCCTTGGCTGGGGCCGCAGGCCCATGACCGGTCAAGACGATCAGAGTGCCGCCCAGACCCGTTCTGGACGCAACCCTGAAGACACAAACGAGTGATCCAACCACCCTGTCCCTGCCAGGGGGGCTCCGGCCCCCCTTCATTTTAATTCATCCCCCTTCCGGACTCTGATTATTTCGCTCATTTGACAACAAAAATTCCTTGACAGATAAATTTTCCCGTTTACAATTATGCTCAAAAGAGCAAAAAAAGGAGAGCACGGTGCCTCGTCCCAGGAAATGCAGGCGCGTTCAGGGCCATCCCACAGCGGCCTTTTTCAAGC
>CAZUBS010000080.1:6205-7664 GCA_964618595.1 uncultured Desulfohalobiaceae bacterium | reverse complement strand
GCTGAGCCTTGCCCTCCAGGCGCTGAACCGCCTGCTCCAGGGTCGGATCCCAGCTCAGGTCGGTTTTGCCCTGCCAGGCCTGCTCGAAGATCTCCCGGCTTTCACCGAACAGGGCCACGGCCTTGACCTTTTTCCGGATCACGGCGTTCAGGGAAGCCGGGTCGCCACCCTTGAAGACCCCCCCGGCCAGAAGCAGGACCGGGCGGTCAAAGGACTCCAGTGCAGCCTGCGTGGCCTCCAGGGTGGTGGCCTTGGAATCGTCCACGTAGAGCACACCGCCTGACTCCCCCAGGGGGTGCAGCCGGTGGGGCAGCCCCTGAAACGTGGCCAGGGCCGCGGCCATGTCCTTTTCAGCGACCCCGAAGAAGCGGCAGGCGTGCCAGGCCGCTTCCAGGTTGGCCTGGTTGTGCCTGCCCGGCAGCCCGGGGCAGTCGAAACGGTCCGTGGGCACGAAGTAGACCCTGCGGGCCTCAGTGAAGTCCCTTTGCTCCAGCATGGGCTTCAGCTCCAGGGGCAGGACGGCCAGGTCCTTGTCGTTCTGCCGGGCAAAGAGCTTGAGCTTGGCCTCCAGGTACTCCTCCATGTCCCTGTGGTAGTCCAGGTGGTTGGGGGAGAGGTTCAACAGCACCCCGACCCTGGGGTGGAAGGAGCTCACGTTGTGCAGCTGGAAGCTGCTCACCTCCAGGACCAGGACGTCGGCCTGCGGCTCGTCCAGCAGGTACTCCGACAAGGGGGTCCCGATGTTCCCCCCGGTGAAGATGCGCTTCCCGGACTGCTCCAGCACCCGGCTGATGACCATGGTGGTGGTGGTCTTGCCGTTGGTACCGGTCACGGCCACCATGGGGGCGGTCACGAACCACGAGGCCAGCTCGATCTCGGCAAAGACCTGTGGCGCCGGTTCCCGGGGCAAAAGCTCCTCCAGGCTGCTTCTGGGGATGCCCGGGCTGAGCACGACCATGTCCGCCCCGGTGAACTGCCCCGGGTGGTGCGCCCCGGTCTCGAGCTGCCACCCCTTTGCTTCCGCCAGGTCCAGGGCCTCTCTGCCCAGCCGGGCAGGATCCCTTTCCAGCCAGCGCACCCGAGCCCCCAGGGCATGGGCCAGGCGTGCGGCCGCGATGCCCGACCGCCCGGCACCCACCACCGTGACGGTGTGGCCCTGCAGTTGTCCCGGGTGGATGAGCTCGTTCATGAACCTTCCTCGTCAGCGCAGCTTGAGGGTGCTCAGGGAAATCAAGGCCAGCAGGATGGACAGGATCCAGAACCTGATGATGATCTTTGACTCGGGGATGCCCTTGAGCTCGAAATGGTGGTGCAGGGGGGCCATGCGGAAGATGCGTTTTCCCCCGCTCATCCTGAAATAGCCCACCTGCAGGATGACCGACAGGGTCTCGATGACGAACAGCCCGCCCACGATGAGCAGCAGCAGCTCCTGCTTGCACAGGATGGCGATGAAGCCCAG
>CAZUBS010000080.1:0-6105 GCA_964618595.1 uncultured Desulfohalobiaceae bacterium | reverse complement strand
CCGTCGGTGAGATTGACCCCGTTGGAGGCCCCGAGCATGACCAGCATGGCGAAGATGACATAGACCCAGTTCAGGTCGAACTGCAGCCATTTGAAAAAGGGGAAGTAGAGCTGGGTGGAGTACCCGGGAAGCTGGATGAGCACGGCCATGGCAATGACCACCACGCCGATCTGCCCCAGGAACTTGGCCTTGACGGAAAGCCCCGCGTTTGTCCGCCCCCTGACCTTGAGAAAGTCGTCGGTCAGGCCGACGGCGCCAAACCCCACGAACACGAAGATGGTCAGCCAGAGGTATGGGTTGGTCAGGTCTGCCCAGAGCAGGACACTGCTGAGCAGGCTGAAACCGATGAGCAGCCCGCCCATGGTAGGGGTGCCGGCCTTGTCCTGGTGGTGGGGGCCGTCCTCCTGGATGTACTGCCGGGCCTTGACCCGCTGCAGCCAGCCGATGACTCGCGGGCCGATGACGATGCAGATCACCAGGGCGGTGATAAAGGCATAGATGGACCTGAAGGTGATGTAGCGGAAGACGTTGAAAGCCCCGACATAGCTGCTCAAGGGGTACAGCAGGTGATAGATCATGATCCCAGCTCCCGGGTCAGCTCCCTGACGTAACGCTCCATGTTGCAGGCCCGTGAGCCCTTGACCAGTATGGTCCCCCTGGGAAGCCCGGTTTCCTCGCGGCCGCGGACCAGGTCGGACGTGTCGGCCATGGTTGTGAACCGTCCGCTCCAGTTGCAGGCTTCAAGACCCTGGCGCAGCGCATCGTGGTGCCCTCCCTGAAAGAACACGGCCCGGCACCCTGTTTGGGCAATGTACCTCCCAAGGGCCAGGTGCTCGGCTTCGGCGTGCTCGCCGAGCTCTCCCATCTCGCCCAGCACCAGGACCAGGGGGGCGTCGCCGGAGCGCTCCGCGGCACAGCTGATGGAGCGCTGCATGGACAAGGGGTTGGCATTGTAGCTGTCGTCGATGAGCTGCCACGCCCCCAGGTTCTGGCAGGTGAAACGGTGCTCCGGCAGGGTGGCCTGTACCATGCCCCGCAGGATCCCTGTCAGGTCCAGGCCGAGCTCTCGGGCTGCGCAGGCAGCGGCCAGGATGTTCTCGGCCATGAACCCGCCCCGCCAGGGCAGCTCCACCTCGGCCTCCTCCCCTGCCAGACGCAGAAGAAACTTCCCCCCCGCGCTGCCCGCTCCGCGATACTGTCCGAAACAACAGGCCGAGTCGTCCTGGGTTGAGAACAGCACCAGGGGCTTGTGCAGGGACTCTGCCTCTCGCACCAGGTGCGGGTAGTCCCGGCATATCACGCCTCGTCCTCCCGGGGTAAGCGAGCTGAGCAGCTTGCACTTCTCACGGGCCACACCCTGCTCATCTCCCAGCCCTTCCAGGTGGGCCGGGCCTATGTTCCCGATCACCACCAGGTCCGGGGTCAGGATTTGCGCCAGCTCGTCCATGTCACCCGTCCGGCTGATTCCCGCCTCCATGACCCAGTGGGCTTCCTCCCCGCTGCAGGCCAGCATGGACAGGGGCAGGCCGATCTGGTTGTTCCAGTTCTTGAAGTTCTTGGCTGTCGGGCCCGCTTCAGCCAGGGCCGCCGCCAGCAGCTCCTTGACCGTGGTCTTTCCCGCAGAGGCGGTCACCGCCACCACCATCCCCTGGAAACGGCTCCGCCATGCCGCCGCGAGCATCCCCAGGGCCGTGACCGTGCTGGGGACCAGGAGCACGGGCACCTCCTTCACACCGGACAGCAGCGGCTGTTGGCTGACGATTGCCGCGGCGCCCCGCCCTTCCGCAGCCGCCGCAAAGTTGTGGCCGTCGAACCGGCTGCCGGGAAGACAGACGAACAGGTCTCCCGGCTCGGTGCAGCGGCTGTCGGTCTGGACACGGGAGATCCACTGCTGCTCCCGGCCCCCAAGGTCACCCACGGCCTTGATGGCCTGCGCAGCCTGTCCGAGGCGCATCTTCATGCCGTCAGCTCCCGGACCGTCTGCTGGTCGCTGAAGGGGATCTTCTCGTCCCCGATCTGCTGGGTGGTCTCGTGGCCCTTGCCCGCAATGAGCAAGGCGTCGCCCGGCCGCATGGCGTCGATGGCCAGCCGGATGGCCTCCCTGCGGTCCGGCTCGCGGATAACCCTGGGGCAGCCGTTCAATCCCGGCATGACCTGGTCCATGATGGCCTCAGGGTCCTCATGACGGGGATTGTCCGAGGTCAGCACGGCAATGTCCGACAGTCCGCCCACGGCCTTGCCCATCAGCGGGCGCTTGCCGGGGTCCCTGTCCCCGCCGCAGCCGAATACGGTGATGATCCGTCTGAAACCGGTCTGCCGCAGGGCCTTGAGCACATTTTCCAAGGCGTCGGGGGTGTGGGCGTAATCCACGAAGATGTCCAGTTCCGTTGCTGTTCCCACCCGTTCGAGCCGGCCGCTGACCCCGGGGAAGCTCTGCAGAGTACCAAGCTCTTCCACCCGCAGCCCCAGTCCGAGACCCACTGCCTGGGCCGCCAGGAGATTGGAGGCATTGTGCCTGCCAACCAGAGGTGTCGCGAGCTCCCACTCCCGGCCTTGAAAGCGCATTTTGAGCCGGATGCCGCTGGAATCGCAGCGTGTTATCTCCCCCGACAGGGAGTTCCGGTCACCTTCTGAAAATGGATTCAGGCCGAAACCGATCACTGGGGAGTACGATCCTGCCAGACGCCTGCCGAAAGCGTCGTCCGTGTTGACGACCCCGGTCATGGACCCGCGCCGCTCAGGTCCGAAGAGCAGGGATTTGGCCCGGAAGTAGCTTTCCATGTCCCCGTGGTAGTCCAGGTGGTCCTGGGTGAGATTGGTGAAGACCCCCACGGCCAGGTCGATCCCGGCGATGCGGTTCTGCTGCAGGGCATGGGAGGAGACCTCCATGCAGGCCGCTTCCACCCCGGCCGCTGCCATCCTGGAGAGCAGGGAATGCAGCTCCCAGCACCCAGGCGTGGTCATGGACGACTGCTGCAGGTGGCCCGGCCAGCGGCGGCTGATGGTCCCGATCACCCCCACCTTGCGGCCCCGGGCAACGAACAGGTGCTCGACCATGGCGCAGACCGTGGTCTTTCCGTTGGTGCCGGTCACCCCGACCACGGGAAAGCGCAGCTCCCCCGTCTTGAAGTACGCCCTGGCAAGCTCTCCCAGGGCCCGGGCCGGATCCTGACAGACCACGAGCTCGGCCCGCGATCCCGCGGGGAGCTCCACGGGCCGGCCAGCGACCACGAAACCGGCTCCCCTGTCAAGGGCCTGGGGGATGAACCGCGTTCCGTCGTGCACCGTCCCGGGCAGAGCCACAAAGACCTCCCCCGGCAGGATCTCGGCCGAGTGGGTCCTGACCATGAGCCCGTTGGCGACCTTGGTGCGCAGCCTGTTCCAGATTTGTGTCATCACGCCGTATCCGATGGAAGCCCCAGCCACAGGGTCCAGTTCTTTGATTGTGACGCCGCGGGCGCCCCGGGTGAGGGTTCCTGCCTGACCACCACCGTGCCCTCCCCCTCCAGCCGGGGAAAGACCCCCCGGCCCGCCAGGACCCCAAGGGCCTGGCGCAGGCTCATGCCCCGCAGCTCGGGTACCGAGTCCCCCGTGGGAACGTTCTGCGGACGCAGGACCCTGCTTCGGGACGACGGCCCTGGAGACCCGGGTCGGGTCGAAAGCTCAGCCAACCCCTCCAGTCCGGCGCGGGTGCCGGGAAGAGCGCCGAAGTAGGCCAGTGTGGTGACGGCAATGTCCCTGACCGCGGGTGCGGCCACGACCCCGCCGTAGTGGTTGGTGGTCGGCTCGTCCACCATGACCAGGATCAGGTATTCGGGCTCCAGTGCCGGGACCAGGCCGACAAAAGTGGCCGTGTACGTGTCCCCGTATCCTCCCTTCGGCGAAGCCTTCTGCGCCGTTCCGGTCTTCCCGCCCACCATGACACCCTCGATCCTGGCCTGGGTGCCTGTGCCGTTCTCCTCGACCACCTCGCTGAGCATGCGCAGGGTCTCCACGGCGGTACCTGTCGAAAACACCCGCCGGTCCTCCGGAAGGGGGGTCTCCGGGACGGTGACCAGTCGAAGGGGCTTGAGCACACCCTTGCCGGCCAGGCACAGATAGGCCCTGGCAAGCTGGGCGGCGTTCATGGACAGGCTCTGGCCGAAGGAGGACGCCGCCAGATCGACATCGGTCCAGGTCTGGGGAGGGCGCATCCGTCCCGGGTTCTCTCCGGGGACGGGCAGAGCTGTGGCCTCTGCCACACCCAGGGACTTGAGATACTTGTAGTAGGTCTCGGCGCCCAAACTGAGCCCGATTTTGGCTGCCCCGATATTGCTCGAGTAACGAAGGATCTTGTGAACGGGCAGCCAGCAGTACTCGTGGGTGTCGTTGATGGTCACCCCGGCATGGCGCCACTTGCCGTTCTCGCAGAAGTAGATGCTGTCCCTGTCGCACACCCCCTCCTCCAGGGCGGCGGCTATGAGCAGCGGCTTCATGGTCGAGCCCGGCTCCATCTCGTCCAGGACGACCCGGTTCCTCCACTTTTCAGGAGTGGCGCTCTTGAAGCTGTTGGGATCGAAAAAGGGATAGCAGGCCCAGGCGAGGATGTCCCCGCTGGCCACCTCCACCAGCAGGCTGACCCCCCAGCGCCCCTTGTGGGTTTGGACCGCCTCGGCCAGGATCTCCTCTGCAGCGAACTGGAGGTTCGCGTCGATCGTCAGTTGGAGATCCTGGCCGGCGATCCCGGACACATGCTGCCCGGAGGCGAACAGCCTGTGTCCAGCGGCGTCCTTTTGCACGACATTTTTGGCACCCCTGCCAGACAGGAGGCTGTCGAAGGAGAGCTCGAGCCCTTCCAGCCCCTGCCCGTCCATGCCCACGAAACCGAGCAGCTGCCCGGCCACGTGCCCTTGGGGATAGAAACGCTGGTTCTCGGCTGTCAGGTGGATCCCGGGCAGCCCGGCCCCGCGGATTTTGGCCGCTGCGTGGTCTGTGACCTTGCGCTTGACCCAGACAAAGGGCTTGGGACGGGAGATGATTTCTCTCACCTCCCTGACGGGCAGCTCCAGTGCTTCAGCCACCCGCTGCGCTGTTGCCGCAGGGTCCTCTATTTCCAGGGGCCGGGCATAGACCGATTGCACGGTCACCGTCTTGGCCAGCAGCCGGCCCTCGCGATCCTTGATCTCCCCCCGTTCGGCCCGCAGCTCCTCAGAGGCCCAGTATTGCCTGTTGGCCAGCTCTGCCAGCTCCGGGCCGCGCATGACCTGGATCTGGTAGGCGCGCGCCCAGAGGCTTGCCAGCACCAGGAACATCAGGACGGCAATGCACCGCAGGCGGACCTTGACCCAGTCCCTGTGCTTTTTTCTGCTCTCGTATCTGGCCATGCAATGCTTCCCTGCCCGTGACGTTCATGTCCTGCCTGCCCCAGTCCCGCTTTTGTCTCAGCGGACTATGGTGCGTACCTGGTGCGGCTCCGCAGGCTCGAGCTCGTACTCCCGGGCCAGCTGGCGCAACCGGCGGGGGGCCACGAGACTGTTGCGCTCCACCTCCAGCTTGGCCTGCAATTTTTCCCTGGCTGCCAGATCCTGCTGCAACTCCTTGATCTCATAGGAAAGGTCCACAAGCTCTATGTTCACCCACACCAGACCAAGCCCCAGGAACAGGCTCCCGGCCATGGCAACGACCCCCCCCCAGAACCAGAGCCTTTTCACGATCCGGCCTCCTGGAGACGTTCCGCAGCCCTGAGCTTGGCGCTGCGGCTGCGCGGGTTGCTCTCGATCTCCTCCCGGGTCGGAAGCACCGGTTTTTTGGTCAACACGCGCAGCCTGGGCTTCAGACCGCAGGTGCATACCGGCATGCGGGGCGGGCACTGGCATCCCCTGGCCTCGTTGCGAAAGCTGTGCTTGACCAGGCGGTCCTCCAGGGAGTGGAAGCTGATCACCACCACCCGCCCCCCTGGGGACAAGAAGTCAGGGATGGTCGCGAGGAAGCTTTTGAGCTCATCCAGCTCCTGGTTCACCGCGATACGCAGGGCCTGAAAGGTCTTTGTGGCCGGGTGGGTCCGGGAGGTGGCCCGCCGCTTGGGCGGATAGGCCGACTCCACGATCCCGGCCAGCTCCAGCGTTG
>CAZUBS010000079.1:0-7697 GCA_964618595.1 uncultured Desulfohalobiaceae bacterium | reverse complement strand
GACCGATAGGACCACCGGCTAAAGACAAGTCCCATAGTCCTATCGTCCTATGGGGGGGTCCCATCGGTCCTATCCGTCCCATCCGTCCTATCGGTCCTATTCACACCCCCCCCCCCCCCTGGCCACGCCGCCCACTAAGCCGAAGCCGGCCCCCCGTCACGGCGTAGCCAAAGGCGAAGACGGAACCCTCGTCACGGCGTAGCCAAAGGCGAAGCCGGATCGGGTAGCTCCTTCTCCCCGATATCCTCCCCACTTCTCCCCTTTTCCTCTTTTGCTCCTCGGGTATCATGCACAGTGGACGAACACCCTGAACCCAAGGAGCGCATATGCCCCAGACCATGAACGCATTCGTCATGAAGCAGATCGGCCAGGTCGGCTTCATGGACAAGCCCATACCCGAGCCCGGGCCCAACGACGCCGTAATCAAGACCACCCAGGCCCTGGTCTGCACCTCGGACACCCACACCGTGGGCGGGGCCATCGGCGAACGCACCGACCTGACCCTGGGCCACGAGGCCGTGGGCAGGGTGCACAGCCTGGGCAGCGAGGTGCAGGGCTTTCAGGAAGGGGACCGGGTCGCGGTCAGCGCCATCACCCCCTGCTTCAAGTGCGGCAACTGCCTGCGCGGTTACACCTCCCAGTGCACCGACCTGCTCGGCGGCTGGAAGTTCGCCAATGTCAAGGACGGGGTCTTCGCCCCCTACTTCCACGTCAACGACGCCCAGGCCAACCTGGCCCGCATCCCGGACAGCGTCCCGGACGAGGCCGCGGTCTACGTGGCCGACATGATGTCCACCGGGTTCATGGCCGCTGAGAATGCCGCCATCCCCATGGGCGGCACCGTGGCGGTCTTCGCCCAGGGGCCGGTGGGGCTGATGGGCACTGTGGGCGCCAAATACCTGGGGGCCGGCCTGATCATCACCGTGGGCAGCGACCCCGACCGGGTGGCGCTCTCCCGCCACTACGGCGCCGCCCTGGTGGTCAACTACAAGGAGACCGACCCCGTGGAGGAGGTCCTGCGCCGCACCGGAGGCCAGGGGGTGGACGCCGCCATCGAGGCCCGTGGGGCCCAGGTGACCTTTGAGAACTGCGTCAAGGTCACCCGGCCCGGGGGCACAATCTCCGTGGCCGGCTATTTCGGGGAGGGCGACTACGTGAAGATCCCCCGCCTGGCCTGGGGCGTGGGCATGTCCGACAAGACCATCCGCACCGGTCTGTGCCCCGGCGGCAGGGTCCGGCTGGAACGGCTGCTACGGCTCTTGGAAAACGGGCGGGTCGACCCCACGCGCATGACCACCCACACCTTCCCCTTCGAGGAGATCGAGCGCCCCTTCGAGATGATGAAGACCAAGGAGGACGGGATCATCAAGCCGCTGATTGTTTTTGAGTAGGGGGGGTGGTTTATAGGACTGATAGGACCGATAGGACCGATAGGACGGATAGGACCCCCCCATAGGACTATAGGACGATGGGACGGGTGGTCTTATTCGTCCACTCTGTCCACTTTGTCCACTGGGTTCTTCCCGTCCACTTCGTCCACGAATGCTTGCTGCCTTTTCCAGGGGGGTGACTTCCCTTCTTAAAAGCGGGTATCCTGTATTTTGCCACATACCTCAAACCGTGAAGGAGGACTGCCATGCCCCTGCTTGCCTCGCCTCTGTGCTGCATCGACGGCTCCCCGGCCAGTCTGCACGCCCTCGATCAGCTCATCGACAAAGCCGGAAAAGACATGCGCCTGACCCTGGCTGGGGTGGTGCCCCCCCTGTCCGTGGACTACCAGGGGGCGACCGTCCCGGACCAGCTGATCGAGGACGAGCAGGACATGGCCCAGGCCCTGATGCGCATGCTCGAGGACTACCGGGACAAGGCGCGGGAGGCGGGCATCGAGACCGAGATCTCCCTGCAGCACGGCCACCCCCACGAGCGCATCGTGGACCTGGCCGCGCAGACCAAGGCCTCGGTGATCGTGCTCGGGGCCAAGCACGAGGGTGAGCTCCGGCGCCGCTTCCTCGGCAGCACCACCTCCCGGGTCATCGGCTTTGCCCACCGCGACGTGCTCATGATCCCTGAAGGCGTTCCCCTGCGCATGGATCCCGTGCTGGTGGCCACGGACGGCTCCGAGTATGCGGCCCGGGCCGTGGACAGGGCCGTGGCCCTGTGCAGCTCCCGGGACTCCCGGCTCCTGGCCCTGAGCGTCACAGCCGGCCCTTCCGGGCTCGACGTTGCCCCCCTTCCCAGTCGGGCCGTGGCTTCCATGGACGAAGGCGCTGAGCAGGTCCTGGACCGGGTCCGCAGCACGGCCGAGGCCGCCGGGGTGAGCCTGAAGCAGTCCATCATCCGTCGCGGCCGCCCCGCCGAGCAGATCGCCGAGGTCGCCGAGGAGCTCCGGGCCGGGCTGGTGGTGGTCGGCTCCCACGGCCGCACCGGCCTGACCCGCCTGCTCATGGGCAGCGTGACCGAGCGGCTCCTGGAGCTGGCCCCCTGCCCC
Organism: uncultured Desulfohalobiaceae bacterium; assembly: GCA_964618595.1. Lineage (GTDB taxonomy): Bacteria > Desulfobacterota > Desulfovibrionia > Desulfovibrionales > CAZUBS01 > CAZUBS01. The sequence goes on along the minus strand of CAZUBS010000079.1, from coordinate 5,209 downwards.
GTGCTGGTGGTCCCGCCCCCGGCCTCATGATCCGCGGCAACGGTTTTCCCGCACCAGGGCTGCTTCCACGACAGGGGCACCAGCTCTTTATCTAAGCCCTGGAAAAGCATACGGTGTTGTATGGAGGAGAGGAGCAACCGGCCATGAAGAATTTTCTGACCCGCCCCCCCTGGAAGTGGATACTGCCCGCTGCAGCCGCGCTGCTGCTTCTGTACACCATCTTCGGCTTCTTCATCGCCCCGGCACTGGTGGCCAGCCAGGCGCCCAAGGCCCTGGAAGAGCGCTACAACTGCCGGGTGGAGCTGGGGGAGGTGAACATCAACCCCTTTGTCCTTTCCATCGAGGCCAGAAACTTCCGCATCGGCTTCCCCGGCCAGACACCCTTTGCCGGGTTCGAACGCCTGTTCGTCAACTTCCAGCTCTCCAGCCTCTTCCGCTGGGCCTTGACCTTCAAGGGGGTCAGCCTGGACCGGCCCTACCTGGGCCTGGTCCTGATGGAAGACGGCACCCTCAACCTGTCCCGATTGATCCGGGCGGACAACGCCACCCAAAGCGGCGAGCGCACTGAAGACGCAAACGGCGACCCTCTGCGGTTGCTGCTGCACCACATCGAAGTGAGCAACGGCACCCTGGAGTTCGACAATCTGCGCCAGTCCCCGCCTGCGGCGATCGCCTTCGACCCCATCAACCTGGAGCTGGCCAACCTGTCCACCCTGCCCGAGCGGGAAGGGCCGTACACCCTGCAGGCCACGACAGGCAGGGACGAGTCCCTGACCTGGACCGGGGTCCTTCTCCTGGCCCCGTTCTCCTCCAACGGCACGCTGTCCTTTGAGAATGTCCAGGCCGAGACGCTGCGGGAGTTTATGCTCTCCAGCCTGGACACGGCGCCTCCCCGGGGAACCCTGGACCTGAAGACCGACTATGTCCTGAACACGAAAGGTTCCGATGTCCACTTCCTGTGCCGGGACATCCGCGCCGCACTGAACGACCTGGCCCTGAGTCTGCCCGAATCCGGGCAGCCCTTTCTCGAGCTGGACCAGGTCATGCTGGACAATGGTTCCTTCGATCTCGCGGCCAAACGCCTGGACATCCCCGCACTTGGGTTTGTCAACGCAACCCTGGACGTCCTGCGGTCCAAAGACGGGGCCCTCAACCTGTCCCGGGCCTGGCAGGAGCAACCCGGCGCCGGCGGCACGGACGATGCCGCCCCGTGGGAGATCGCCTTTGAAGAGGTGACCCTCGATCACCTGAGACTGGCCCTCGAGGATCAGAGCCGCGCCATCCTCCTGCGCCTGGGGAGGGCGTAGGCGGCCGCGCAATGTTCAGCTGCCCTGCCCACCACGCCTAAGCTCCAGCCCACGGTCAGCAATGCCCGTGTGGACCTGCACGACGGCGAGGCCGGCCCCCTGGACAGCGGGCCCGAGCTGACCATTTCCACTCTCGGGCTGGACGGAGGCGGTTTCGACCTCGCTGCGAGGTCCCTCACGGCCCGACAGCTGCTTGCCGCGGACGGATCACTCTCCGTCCGCCGCAGCAGCGAGGGAATCAACTGGGTGGCCATGCTCGCAGCCGCCAATGCCACCCGGACTGAAGAGCCCCCCTCCGATGGCACTGAAGCCGCCGGGGCGTGGCAGGCCTCCCTGGAGCGGGCCGGGGTTTCGGGTTTTTCCATCGACTATGTGGACAGGACCGTGCAGGCCGACTCCCCGATCCTTACCCTTGCCGACCTCTCTGCAGAAGCCGTGCAGGTCGACACCACCGACCCTTTTCCCGTCTCTCTGTCCCTCGCCGTGGAGCAGGGCGGCGCCTTGAGCGCCAACGGCACTGTCGACCCTGCCACGGGACAGCTGCGGGCCGGGATCACCCTGAAGGACCTGTCCCTGCTGCCGGCCCAGCCCTACCTCGACTCGGTGGCCCGGGTGGAGCTGCGCTCCGGCACCCTGACCATGGACGCCGGGCTGAGCGCCGGTGGGGAAGAGCAAGGCTTCCCTTTGGAGCTGGACGCCGAGCTCGGGGTGGACGATCTGGACATCGTGGAACGGGAGGCCAATGCCACGCTCCTGGGCTGGAAACGGCTGCACACCCGCTCTTTTCGCCTGGCCCTGCAGCCGGACGGGCTGACGATCGGCGAGATCCAGCTCACCCAGCCCCGGGGACGCCTGATCATCGACGAGGAAAAAAGGGTCAATGTGGTCGAAGTCTTCAAGGCCGGGGAGGGCAATGCCAGCGATCCGGCAGACCCGTCTGCCTCCGACCCGTCCGACGCCGACCCCTTTCCGGTCAGCGTTGGTTCCCTGCGCATCTCCGGCGGAACCCTGGACTTCACCGACCTGAGCCTGGTGCTTCCCTTTGCGTCCACCATCCACGACCTCGAGGGAATGGTCAGCGAGATCACCTCACGACCCGGAACAGAAGCGAGCATCGATCTCGGCGGACAGGTCGACCAGTACGGCGTGTCCACCATCAAGGGCAGCATGGACTTCTTCGATCCCAAGCACTCCACGGATCTGAACGTGGTCTTCGACAACGTGGACATGACCGCCCTCAACCCGTACACGGCCACCTTTGCCGGTCGCAAGATCGAGGCGGGAAAGCTCAACCTGGACCTTGAGTACGTCATCCAGAACGCCACCCTTCTGGGTGACAACCAGATCGTGGTCGAGCAGCTCACCCTGGGCGAGGAGGTGCAGAGCGAGCGGGCCGTGAACCTGCCACTGAAGCTGGCCGTGGCGCTGCTCAAGGATCGCAGCGGCACCATCGACATCGGGCTGCCCGTCAAGGGAGACCTGAACGACCCGGAGTTCAGCTTCGGCCCCCTCATCGGGAAGGCCATCTTCAGTCTGCTGACCAAGATCGTGACCTCGCCCTTTCGCATCCTGGGGGCCCTGCTGCCCGACCTGGGCTCGGACGACATCGACTCCGTCTCCTTTGAGCCGGGCCGCTCCGACCTGCCGCCCCCCCAGGAGGAAAAGGCCGTCCAGCTGGCGCAGGCCCTGACCGAGCGCCCCGAGCTCGCGCTCACCGTGCAGGGCCGCTGGGTGCCCGAGGAAGACGCCAGGGGGCTGCGCGACCTGATGCTTCGCCGCAAGCTGGCCCGGAAGATGGGCCGCCAGCTGGAGGCAGGGGAGGACCCCGGTTCTGTGAACCTGGAGAGCCGCACCGTTCTGGACAAGCTCAAGGCCCTCTACGGGGAGCGCTTCGGCTTCGGCACCATGAACGAGCTGGTCCGGTCCCTTGCTGCCGAAGCTAACCAGAATGCCACCGGGTTTGCCGAGGGCAGGGGAAACGAACCCCTGGCCCGGGAGCTCTTCGATCGGCTCCGGGAGGCCCAGGAGCTGCCGGAGGGGGGCCTGGAAGCCCTGGCCCTGCAGCGTGCCCGGGCCGTGGTCCGGGTGCTCACCGAGCAGGGGGGGCTGGACCAGGAGAGGATCACCACCAGCCCGCCCGAGGCTCTGGGCGAGGACGGTACGCCTGTGGTGAGCTTTGCGCTGGACACCGTGGACTGAACCTGACAATTCGCTGAGAACATGCCCTACATCAACTGGGTGCTGGTCGCTCTGTCTCTGCTCTTTTCAGCCGGGACAGCCCTGCACGCCCTGCTCTACAAGCGCGACCCCCGGGCCTCCCTGGGCTGGATCGCCGTCTGCCTGGTGTTCCCGGTCTTCGGCCCGCTGCTCTACCTGCTGTTCGGCATCAACCGGGTCAGGACCAAGGCCAAAAGGCTTGGGACACTCAAGGACGGGGCCCTGGAGGCTGTGCGCCTGGCAGAGGACAAGGCTGCCTCCCAGCCCCTGGTCTCCGATGCCTACCAGGGCCTGCAGCGCATTTCCGACGCCGTGACCGGGCTGCCCCTGGTCCAGGGCAACCGGGTGGGCGTGCTGCACAACGGCGAGCAGGCCTACCCGGCCATGCTTCAGGCCATCGAGTCCGCCCGCAGGCGTGTTTTCCTCTCCACCTACATCTTCGAGTCCAACCGGACCGGGCGGCGGTTCATCGACGCCCTGGCTGCAGCCGCAGCCAGGGGAGCGGACGTGCGGATCATCCTGGACAGCATCGGGGAGCTCTACTCCCTGCCCCTGGCCGGGCGCCTGCTCGCCAAGCGGGGGCTGCGCGTGGCCAGGTTCCTCCCCCCCTGGCGCAACCCCCTGACCCTGGCCCTCAACCTGCGCAACCACCGCAAGATACTGGTGACCGACACCTCCGTGGCCTTCACCGGGGGCATGAACATCGGGGACCGCCACCTGGCAGCGGACAAGGCCAATTCTTCCCGGGTCGTGGACGTGCACTTCCGCTTCCAGGGCCCGGTGGCCGCCCAGTTGGAGGCCGCCTTCCTCAACGACTGGAACTTCTGCAACGGGGGGAGCGAAGAGCCGGGCAGACCGGCTGCACCTGCCGGGGACGCCCAGTGCCGGGCGGTCATGGACGGACCCAACCACGAGATCAACCGTCTGGCCCTGATTATTGAGGGCGCCGTGTCCGCGGCCCGGTCGCGCATCGCGATCATGACCCCGTACTTTTTACCCTCCCGCGACCTCATCGCCAGCCTCAACGCGGCCTCGTTGCGCGGGGTGGACGTGGCCGTGATCCTGCCGGAGAAGAACAACCTGCCCTTTGTGAAGTGGGCCTCGCGCAACCTGCTCTGGGAGCTTTTGGAGCGGGGGGTGCGCGTCTATGAGCAGCCGCCCCCCTTTGCCCACTCCAAGATCTTCCTGGTGGACGACCTCTACACCATGGTGGGGTCGGCCAACATCGACAACCGCAGCATGCGCCTCAACTTCGAATTCGGGGTCGAGGTCTACGACCGCGGTCTGGCCGGGGAACTCGCCGGCCACTTCGAGAGCGTGCGCGCCAGGTCCAGGGAGGTCACCCTGGAGGAGGTTGACTCCAGGTCCCTGCCGGTGCGGGTGCGGGATGCGGTGTGCTGGTTGTTCACGCCGTATTTGTGAGGGGGGAGGAAGGAGTGGACCAAGTGGACCAAGTGGACCAAGTGGACACTCTTTCCCTGCCTTTCTCCACTCTTTGCATGTGTCCACCCCGTCCACAATGTCCACTTGGTCCACGAAAAAAAGCGCGTCCAAGCCGCGTGCTTCCCTCCCTCAGCCTTCATCCTTCCGCCCTCATCCTTTTCTTCTCGACACCCCAATGCAACTCTATTGCATTAGACACTACACACCAACCCCTCCCGGAAAACTCCCATGCCCCGTTGCAC
>CAZUBS010000078.1:0-7779 GCA_964618595.1 uncultured Desulfohalobiaceae bacterium | reverse complement strand
AAAATCCCCGCTGGCCTGCCCTCCGTAGCCTTGTGCGAAGGGGGGACTGCGTTGCCTCGCCACGGCCAAACCCCCACGTGTGGGGAATACGGGAAATGAGAAAGGAGATTCAATCATGATGCGCTCACTGTGGACGGCGGCTTCGGGCATGGTGGCCCAGCAGCTGAACATCGATGTCTCGGCCAACAACCTGGCCAATGTGAACACCTTCGGCTTCAAGAAGAGCCGGGCCGAGTTTCAGGACCTCATGTACCAGACCCTGCGCATTGCCGGAGCAGAGGACCAGGCGGGCAACACCACCCCCACCGGCATGCAGGTCGGCATGGGCGTGCGTCCAGGAAGCGTGCACAAGTTCTTCAAGCAGGGGGACTTCCAGAACACCGGCAACCCCCTGGACCTGGCCATACAGGGTGACGGGTTCTTTCAGGTCGACGACAACGGGACCCTGGCCTACACCCGCAGCGGGGCCTTCAAGCTGAACAGCGACGGGGTCATTGTCACGGCCGAAGGCTACCCCCTGCAGCCTTCGGTGACCGTGCCGCCGGAAACCGAAAGCATCTCCGTGGCCAATGACGGGGTCATCTCGGCTGTGGACCGCAACGGCACGGTGCTGGCGTCGGTGGACCTGGACGTGTTCACCTTTGTCAACCCGGCCGGCCTGAACAGCGTGGGCGGCAACCGCTACCTGGAAACCGAGGCCTCTGGCGCGGCCACCCCCGTGACACCGGGGCAGGACAATGCCGGCTCCATTGCCCAGGGGTTTCTGGAGATGTCCAACGTGGAGATCGTGGAGGAGATGGTCAACCTGATCATCGGCCAGCGGGCCTACGAGTCCAACTCCAAGGCCATCAGCACGGCCGACCAGATGCTCGGCATGGCCAACAGGATGACCAGATAGGCGGTTTGAAGCTTGAAGCTGGAAGCTCGAAGCTGGAAGCTCGAAGCTGGAAGCTGGAAGCAGGAAGCTGGAACAAGATGAGCTTTTGCAGAGATCATTTTCCGGACGGATTTCGGAATCGATTGGAGGCACTGTTGTGTCCACCGGTATGAAGCCCCTCAAAGCACCCCGCGCCAGGCAGAGGGTCCTGGCCTGGATGGCCGTGGCAGTGGTGGCCGTGTGCTGCGCAGGTACAGCAGCAGCGGCATCTTTTTCCCGGTCGGACCCTGTGATCGAGGTCTTCGAGGTCGCTGCCGTGCCCGGCGAGCGGGTCACCCTGCAGGACATTGCCGAGCCGACCAGGCTCTGCACCGCAGAAGAGTGGGCCGGGCTGAGCCTCGTTCCCTTGTGGCCTGCGCCGGCAAGAGGGGCTCAGGTCAGGCTGTCCCGGGAGCAGCTCAGGGGTCTTCTCGAGAAGTACCTCGGCCCGGAAAGCAGGAAGTGCCGGCTTCCCGACCAGCTCCTGCTCCGGGGTTCCCCCGGGGTGATCCGTGAAGCCGGTCTGGCCGCCATGGCAGCCAAATTTTTGACCGGCAGGGCCGCAGCCTGGGGGGGAGAAGCCAAGGTCCGCGACCTGCGTCTTCCCCAGCACATCTTTATTGATGCCCCGGGTGACCGGGTGGAGTGCACAGCGACCTCGGCCATCGACCCCGGCTTCAACTCCCTGCGCTTTCAGGTGATCGATCCGGCAGGCAAAGTGGTCAGGAGCATCGGCGCCAGCGGTGTGCTTGACGTCTGGAAGGCCGTGCCCGTGGCCACCCGGCCGCTGAACCGCAAGGAGACGCTCGCCCCTGGGGACGTGACCTTTGCCCGGAAAAACCTGGCCTATCTCAGGCACCGGGTCTGGGACGGTCAGGGAGGCTCCTGGCGGGTGAAGACACCGGTGGGCAGGGGGCAGGTCATCTACGAATCGAGTCTGGAGCCAAAACCTGTGGTCGCCCAGGGAGAGGCCGTGACCCTGGTCTTCGAAGGGGACAACATCGTGCTGCGGGTCCCGGCCCGGGCACTCCAGGATGCCAACCACGGGGAGACCATCACGGTGCAGAACTTGCAGAGCAACAAGAAGGTCTACGCCCGGGTCCGGGATTCCGGGACCGTGGTGGTCAGGTAGGGCACACCAGCCCAACAGCAAGGAATCGAAACAATGACCATGACGCAAGAAACATTTTTCAGAGGGCTGCTGATTCTCCTGGCCGGGCTGCTCTTTCTGGTTGCAGCGGGCTGCGCACCGGTGCACAAGCAGCCATCCGCCGTGCCCGAGTACACGCCTCCCCCGACGCCCATCGTGACCAACGAGGAATCCGGAAACCCCGGCTCGATCTTCCAGGACGCCCAGGCCGACTACCTGTTTTCGGACAATCGGGCCAGGAGGGTTGGGGACATCGTGCTCATCAATATCGTGGAGACATCCACAGGCGCCAACGAGGTGGAGACGACCACTGAGAAGGAGTCCTCCATAAACCTGGGTGTGGAAAACTTCTTCGACAAGCAGCAACAGAACCTCTTCGGCCTGAAGGTGCCCATCGGGAGTACGCCGGCGGTCCAGGCGGCATCGACCTCCACCTTCGAGGGCGAGGGCGAGGTCGAGCGCTCCTCCAGGGTCAGTGCGACCATCGGGGCCCGGGTCATCAGGGTCCTGCCCAACGACATCATGCAGGTGGAGGGGGCCAGGGAGGTCAGAGTGGACGGCGAGGTCCAGATCATCGTGATCCAGGGGCTGGTCAGGGGCAGGGACATCGGGCCGGACAACTCCATCAGCTCCACCCACCTGGCCAATGCCAAGATCGACTACTACGGACAGGGCATCCTGGCGGACAAGCAGCGCCCGGGGTGGCTGACCCGCATTCTCGACAACGTGTGGCCTTTCTGAGGGACAGAGCCATGACCGCCTGCAGACGAAACACCAGACCCCTTTTTCAGATCCGTTCCCTCCAATTGCTTTGTTCCGCGGTCCTGACCCTGTTTTTCTGCCTGGTCCCGACCTCCGGCCGGGGGGAGATTGTCCGGCTCAAGGACATTGCCTCCTTCAGCGGGGTGCGCAGCAACGAGCTGGTGGGGTATGGTCTGGTGGTGGGCCTTTTGGGGACCGGGGACAAGTCCGGCACGGAGTTCACTGTCCAGTCGGTGGTGAACATGCTGGAGAAGATGGGTGTGCGGGTGAACAAGCGCAGGCTGAAGGTCAAGAACGTGGCCGCGGTCATGGTAACGGGCAAGATGCCTGTCTCGGCCAAGCCCGGGACGCGGCTGGATGTGACCGTGTCCTCCATCGGGGACGCTTCCAGCCTGCTGGGCGGGGTCCTGCTCATGACGCCGCTCAAGGGAATAGACGGCAAGGTCTACGCCCTGGCCCAGGGGCCCGTGGCCGTGGGCGGGGTGTCCGCCCTGGGTGAGGCGGCAGAGGCGGTCAAGAACATCACCACCGTGGCCAAGATCCCGAACGGGGCGGTGGTTGAAAAGGCGGTGCCCTTTGCCTTCAACACCCAGGACAGCATGACCATCAACCTGGACACCAGCGACTTCGGGACCACCATGCAGGTGGTGGAAAGGATCAACACCGCTCTGGGCCGGTCGTATGCCCGGGCCGAAAACATCTCCACCGTCGTCCTGGACGTCCCCGGTGAGTTTAGCGGAAACATCGTGCCCCTGATGGCCTCCCTGGAGAACCTGGAGGTCAGCCCGGACCGCAGGGCAAAGGTGGTGGTGGACGAGAAGACCGGCACGGTCGTCCTGGGCGGGAATGTGCGCCTCTCACAGGTGGCCGTGGCCCACGGCAACCTGCAGGTGGTCGTCCAGGAAACACCGGAGGTCTCGCAGCCCGAGCCCTTTGGAGAGGGTCAGACGGCCGTGGTCCCCAGAACCGAGATGCTCATCCAGGAGGAGAACCAGCGGCTGGTGCTCCTTGAGGGTGCCCGGCTGCAGGAGTTGGTGAACGGGCTCAATGCCATAGGCGCCACACCCCGCGATCTGATCTCCATCCTTCGGACATTGAAGTCGGCCGGTGCACTGCATGCCGAGCTGGAGGTGCTGTGATGGACGAGTCCAGCTTTCCCCTCGACCCGCTCAGGGCAAACGCGACCGACGCCGGGGCCGAGCAACGGCTGAACGCACTCAGGCGCCGCCTGAACCGGGGTGGGGTCTCTGACGAGAAGGAGCTGCGGGAGGCCTGCCAGGGCTTTGAAACCGTCTTTCTGGCCAAGCTGTGGCAGATCATGCGTTCCTCGGTCCCCAAGGAGGGCTACCTGCACAGCCCCCAGGAAGACCAGTACATGTCCATGTTCGACCACGAGCTGGCGCAGAAGCTCTCCCACAACGGCGGCATCGGGCTGGGAGACCTGCTCTTCGACCAGCTCAAGGATCAGCTCGTCCGGGCCTCGGAGCAGACAGGCTCCGAAGAGCATGTGCCCGGGCCCGGGCCTGGTTCGCTCCGGAGGGCGGCTGTTCCGGCCGGGGACGGTGGCGAAAGCCGGGTCTCCGCAGCTGAAGAAAGCGGGCAGGCCGCAGCCGAGGGGAATGCGCCGCTTGGGCAGCAGGTGGACGAGCTGGCCAGGAGGATCGAGGAGCGCATGGCCGGAGCCGGGCGGGAGTATCAGGCCGGAGCCGCGAACCAGGCGCGACAGGTTGCGGCGAACATGCCTTCCGGTCTTCCTCCCCTGGTGCGGCCAATCAACGCCCCGGTCAGCTCGGGTTTCGGGTGGAGGCAGGATCCCTTCACCGGGGAGCAGGCCTGGCACGCAGGCATCGACATGGCAGCGCCCGGGGGCACCCCCATACGGGCCTGCTGGCCCGGCACCGTGACCCATGCCGGTCCTGACGGCGGGTATGGCCTGACCGTGGTCATCGCCCACGAGGGCGGCTGGGAGAGCCGTTACGCCCACAACCAGGTCAACCAGGTCTCGGTCGGGGACAGGGTCGGGGCAGGAGAGCGCATCGCCCTGGTCGGCAACACGGGCCGCTCCACAGGCCCCCATCTGCACTTCGAGCTCAGGCAGGGGGCCCTGGCCTGGGATCCCAACCAGATCGAGCAGCGCCTGCTGGCGGGCCTGAGCATCGGTATCCACGTCTGAGGGAGAGCGGGACATGAACATCGACGTACTGCGCCACAGCCTTGCCCGGCAGGAAAAGGGTTTTGGACTGCTGCACAGCCTGCTGGAGGAAGAATTTGCCCACCTCGGCGGGCAAGACCCGGAGGCGGTCTTCAGGATCGAGCTCTCCATACAGGAACTCTTGCGGCAGCTGGCCCTGGAGCGGGAGCATCTCCATGCCCAGGTCTCTGAGCTGGCCGGTCCGAACACCGGCCTCTCCGAGCTGATGCAGGGCCTGCAGGGGACCACGAAGCAGGAGCTTGAATCCATCAGGGCTCGGACCAGCGGGCTGGAGCGGCTCTGCTCGCGACAGGCCTCGGTGAATGCAGAGTTGGTCCTGGCCCTGGTGGACCAGGGGCAGCAGCTGATCGAGTTCCTGTGCAGGGAGGTCGCCCCCAGGGACAGCTCCACCTACTCGAGCAAGGGCGTTGTGAAGTGCGGCAAGTCGGCCACGCCGCTGCTCCGGGGGAGCATGTAGATGCCCGGGGTCAACTCCATCCTGGACATCGGGCGCTGGGCCCTGTTTGCTTCCCAGTCCCAGATCGAGGTCACCGGCAACAACATCGCCAACGTGAACACCCCGGGGTATGTGCGGCGCTCTGTGGTCATGGAGGAAGGCCAGAGCATCGACTACAACCCCGGCCAGATGGGGACAGGGGTGAGGGCCACGGAGGTGGTGCGCCATTTCGACGCCTTTGTGGAGGAGCAGTACAACAACAAGTCGGCCAACAGGGAGATGTGGCTGTCCCTTCAGGACAACTTGTCAGCCCTGGAAAGCATCTTCAACGAATCCGCCGGCGAGGGCATCAACGCCTCGCTCTCCCAGTTCTTTGCCGGCTGGCAGGCGCTGTCGACCATGCCCCGGGACTCCAGCACCCGGGCGGCCCTGCTCGGCCAGGCCCAGAACCTGGTCAGCGCCATAGGTTTTGCCGCAACAGAGGTGGGGCAGATCCAGGGGCAGATGAACGCGCTGATCGCCAAGGACGTGCAGGACATCAACACCCTGATCACACAGATCGCCGAGGTCAACGCCCAGATCATCCGCCACGAGGAGCCGGGCCAAAACAACCCCAACGAGCTCTATGACCGCCGGGACCAGCTCACCAGGGAGCTGGCCGAGAGGATCGACATCGAGGTCATCGACAACGGGGGCGGCCGCAGGACCATCCTCACCAGGGCCGGCCACACCCTGGTGGACGGCGTGGACGCCTTCGAGCTCAGGTTCGAGAGCGCCAAGACCTTCAAGGACCTGGTGAACTCGGGCAGTGACGTGGACGTGCTCTTCCAGGGAAGCTCCTCCAAGGAGTACACCCTGGAGGTGGTCACGGGCGGGGCGATCGGGGACGCGGAGTTCAGAATCTCCACCGACGGCGGCAGCACCTATCTCAAGGACGCCAACGGCAACGATGTCTTCACCGCCCAGGACTTCGACAACAAGGTCGTCACCCCGGACGGCGACCTGAGCCTCTGGTTCACCGGTTCCGACAACCTGGCCGCGGGCGACCGGTTCACCATCGTGCCCAAGGAGGCGGTCTACTGGTACGAGACCACCTCGGTCCCCCTGAACATCACCCCGCTCCTGACCAAGGGCGGGGAGCTGGACAAGAGCCGCCTGACCGGGGGCAGCCTGGCCGGCAACCTGGCCATGCGCGACCTTTTCGCCGGCAAGTACGCGGACACGCTGGACGCCTTTGCAAAGGGGCTGATCTGGGAGGTCAACCGCATCCACAGCCAGGGGGCTGGGCTGGACACCTTCACCTCGGTCACCGGGACCAACCAGGTCGTCAACCCCGATGTCGCCCTTGGGGGGGCAAGCTCCGGGCTGGTCTTCGGTGATATGCTGCAGGCGGGGAACATGACCTTGCACGTCTACGACAGCGCGGGGCGGGTCAGTGACACGCACCAGCTGGACTTTTCTGGGAACTTCGATCCCGCAGTGCACAGCCTGGACGACCTGGCGGCGGAACTGGACGGCCTGGACAAGGGCTCGGCCTCGGGGCTCAAACTCAGGCTGCCGCGCAGCGCATCCGACGGTCATCCCTTGGCCGTTGGCACCGACACCACCGGCCTGCTGGCCGCCCTGGGACTGAACACCTGCTTCCGCGGCACGGACGCGGCGCCCCTGACCGTCAGCCCCGAGGTGCTGGGCAACACCAACCTGAGCAATGCCGGGCACGGCAACGGCGCGGGCGAGAGCAACCCCGGGGACAACCAGACCGCCCTGTCCATTGCCCAGCTGCAGCACGAAAAGGTCGCGCTGCGCTCCGGCGGCTCCACCACCCAGCAGACCCTGCAGTCCTTCTACAACTCCCTGGTCAGCGGCATCGGCACGGACCTGCAGGGCGCCCGGTTCAGCTACCAGCAGGAGCACGCCCTGGCCCAGGAGCTGCATTCGGCCCAGGAAGCGGTTGCCGGGGTGAACCTGGACGAGGAGATGAGCAGCCTGATCAAGTACCAGCACGCATACCGGGCCGCGGCCAAGCTGATCGTGACCGCGGACGAGATGCTCGACACCGTGCTCGGGATGAGGCGGTAGCAGCTCCTATGATGTACAGAGTGGCTGATACAGTTCTTGTGCAGCATGCCGGGTGACGGGAGGCAAAGCGCTGTTGCAAGCCCTGTCCGGCAGACACAAACCGCAGGGCGGTGATCCCGTGCCGAGCCGGTGCAACCGGTGCCACAATTTTCCGGTTCTTCGACGTTTTGTGTGGATTCCAATGTGATTGCCGATAGGCGACAAAATATGCAGATAAACTCCCA
>CAZUBS010000077.1:0-7784 GCA_964618595.1 uncultured Desulfohalobiaceae bacterium | reverse complement strand
GGAATGTGCTTCAGAAAGGCTACTACCTGCAGCCGGGCAAGCAGACCGACATGCCTTGAATCGCGCAGTGTTCACATTGCACGAAAGTTTCAAGCCCTTGGGCCGCGATGAATGGAGGATCCCGGGGTTCTGTGGTTTCATTGCCCTGGATCGCAATGGACACGTTGTGGTGTGGGAACTGGAGAGGCGAAGGCACGAGGAGTCGGACGCAGGCCTTTTCAGGCAAAGCTTGTTAAGGGGATGAGCCTGAGTCTTTCCCTCATCTTTCGGGGATGCAGGAGAGCCTTGCCCAACTTGGATAGTTGATCACTGGCTGACAGGGGGCGTCATGGCATGTACAGTTTACTTGTCATGAGCGAACCACGGATCACGGAGCTGGTCAGACCGGTGTGGGCGACCTCGATCGCCAGGGTGGGGCAGGCGGCCTGGGATGCCCTGACGCAATCTGCGAAGACCCCTTTTCTTGACTGGCACTGGCTGCACCTTTTGGAATCATCGGGCAGCGTTTCCACCGAGAACGGGTGGCAGCCCTACCATCTCACCCTGTGGTCGGGGGAACGGCTGCAGGCTGCCGCGCCCATGTACATCAAGTCCAGCAGCCGGGGCGAGTTCGTCTTCGACCAGATCTGGGCAGAGGTCGCGACCCGGCTCGGTGTGCGCTACTTCCCCAAGCTGCTGGGCATGAGCCCCTTCACCCCAACCGGATCGTATTCTTTTTTGATCGACCCGGCCGGGGACAGGCCCCTGCTGACCTCGCGGCTGGTCCGGGAAATCGAGTGCCTCTGCCTTGGTCACGGGCTGTCCGGCAGCCACTTCCTGTTCACCGACCCCGAGTGGACCGGGGAGATGGAAGGGCACGGGTACACGACCTGGATCCATCAGGGGTACGAATGGATCAATCAGGGGTACGAGAGCTTTGATGACTTTCTCGCCGAGTTCAGGGCGTCCCAGCGGCGCAACATACGGCGTGAGCGCAGGTCGCTGCGTGAAGCCGGGATCAGCATCAGGACACTGCAGGGGAAAGATATCTCCGCAGAGCTCATGCACACCATGTACACGCTCTACGTCAAGCACAACGAGCAGTTCGGCCCCTGGAGCTGCAAGTACCTGAACCGGGAGTTCTTTCTGGGACTGCTGGAGCAGTTCCAGGAGCACATCCTTCTTGTCGTGGGCGAACGTGGAGGCAAGGTGGTTGGGATGTCCCTTCTGGTCTTCAAGGGGGACAGGCTGTATGGACGATACTGGGGCTGCTTCGAGGAGGTTGCCTTCCTGCATTTCGAGGCCTGCTACTACACGCCGATCGAGTGGGCCATCCGTCACGGAGTGACCCGTTTCGATCCGGGTGTCGGAGGGTTTCACAAGACCAGAAGGGGGTTTCGCGCCGTGCCGTGCTTCAGCCTGCACCGTCTTTTCGACCCCAGGATGAAGATGATCATGGAAGCCCACATGGACGAGATAAACGCCCTGGAAACTGGTCATATCCAGGAGCTGAACGAGCTTCTCCCCCTGTCACGGGGAACGTGACGGAGCTGGTAGGGTTTCATATGCCAAAGACAGGGTATAAAGGTTGTGCCGTAAGTGAGCGTTTACAGGAAAGCAGCCGGCAGGAGTGGTAATTGGTTAAAAAGAAACCCAATTTGCATCTGAAAAAGGAGAGCGTATGCACCCTCGAAGACGTTGGTTCGCCTGGGTCCTGCTTGCGGGGTTCATCGGTCTGACCGGTTGCGCCACTGTGGGGCACGAGTTCCCGGTGGACCAGGTGCGCAAGCTGGAGATCGGGCAAACCACCAGGGAAGAGGTCTTTGACATGTTCGGGGCGCCGTGGCGCACGGGGATCGAGGACGGCCTCACGACCTGGACTTATGCGCAGTACAAGAAGACAGCCACCGAAACCATGACCCGCGACCTGGTCATCCGTTTCGACGACCAGGGCAGGGTGGTCTCCTACACCTTCAACTCGAACTACCCCGAGGACCGCGACCTCTGACAGGTCCGGCAACCTTCAAAGACAAACAGGGCTGGTACATCCATGATCAGAGAAGAAAGCGAAGCCAAGTTCAAATACTGCCCCCTGCTCAAGACCAGCGAGGACCGGCTCAAGTTCTGCCTGGTGGCCGACTGCATGATGTGGCGTCGGACGGAAGAGGGCAAGGGGTTCTGCGGGCTGGCCGGGAAGCCGGCGCAAGCCGCCGGCTAGCGGATTGGCCCTGAAGGGCTACGCAGTCCCCCCTTCGCACAAGGCTACGGAGGACAGGCCAGCGGGGATTTTTCAACGGCCTGCTAGTCGTGACCGCTGCCGTGGCCGGATGAGCCCGAGGCCGGGGCGTCGTGGCTTTCCTCGGCATGGGAGGCCCCGTGCCCCGTTGGGGATGGATGGAGCTGGCGGGTGATGGTGTTGACGTAGAAAAGGGCTATGAGCAACCCGATGATGAAGATGCCGATGATGGCCACACGGGGGTTTGCGGTGTCGGTGGACATGGGTGATCCTCGCCGGTTGTGGTTCATTTTTCTCGGTCAGACTGTGTAACCGAAAGCCGGGCTGCAGACAAGGGGGGCACGCCGGGCCGGTGTTCCTTCGTGCCAGGGGGTGGAGAAGTTTGTGAGGCATTGACCGGGAGGGGGATTCGGATATTCTGGGATATGCAACGGTTCCGAATCGAACAAAGGAGGAAGGCAATGCCCCTGGTCGTGGAGTTGGAATGTCCCACCATGCGCCTGGCCCAGCTCAAGGGCGGCGAGGTCGTCTTGCATGTCGAGCACCTGGTCGTGGGGGAGGGCATGACAGTACGTATCAATGGGGAGCCAGTGGACTTTCATATCGGGGACGACCTGCGCGCCAAAACCAGCCGCAAGGACCTCATGGTACGGGCGTTGGACATGATAGACGCGATCCGGCTTTCCCGGGGGGATAACGGTCAGGGACGGTATGTCTGGAAAGATGTCGACCCGCCCGTGGAGTTGAGACGGATCAGTCTCAAGACGTTTCGGATACCTGGTTTCGAGGCCAATATCCTGGAAGGGGTCCGACTGGACGGAGAGCGTCCGGACGAGGCTGAAGAGACCTATGCCGAGGAAATGCGCGAGACGAGGACTATCCCGGTCACCGACCCGTTTTTCGTCAGGTACCCCCTGCATCTCGAATGACACGCAAAGGCGTCAGGGTTTTTCCCGGCTGTTTTTCGTGTCCGAACCCTCGATCTCTTTTTCCAGCCGCTCGATCATCTCCTTCGACATGTCCAGAAGCTGCTGCAGGCTGTCCTTGAGGGCCCGAGTGGCCGATTCTTTCGTGTCTTCGAGCTCCTGGCCCAGGTCTTTGTTCCCGGCCAGGCGGTCCAGGGCGATGTTCAGGTACTCGAGCACGTTCTTGAGGTCGGACCTGAGCGCCTCGATGTCCTGCTCATGACGCATGGCCAGGTTCGCGACATCCTTCCGCAGGGCCTGGACCTCTTCTTCCAGGTCGCTGACCTGGGTTTCGAGTTCAGTGACCTCAGCCTGGAGCTGGACATCCCGCACCTGCTCGGTTTCCTGGTTGCTGCACCCTGCAACGAGGGCGGTGCACAGGACCGTCAGGAACAGGGCAGTGATCAGCTGACAGCATCTTCGGGTCAAAGGCATGGGACGACCTCCCGGTGGATGTGGTGAGCAAGTTAGTGCAGATTAGGCCAGGCCGCGTCTCCTGGCAAGGAGACGCGAAGATGTTCTGGTGAAACGCGCAATTGCCCCTGCGGTGTTCTCCTGATATTTCTGGCCAACCTCTGTCACCTCATCCCTGTCGGGAGTCACGTGTTTCGCTTCATACATGCCGCCGACATCCACCTGGACAGCCCGCTCAAGAAGCTGGAGCAATACGAAGGCGTTCCGGTGGAAAAGCTGCGCCGGGCCACCAGAAAGGCGCTCAAGAACATGGTGGACCTGGCCATCGATGCCCGGGTCGCCTTTGTGTGCATCAGCGGCGATCTCTATAACGGCGACTGGAAGGATTACAACACCGGCTTGTTCTTCGTCTCCCAGATGTCCCGCCTGGCCGGGGCGGGGATTCGGTTTTTTCTGATCAGCGGCAACCACGACGCGGCCAATGCAATGACAAGAAATCTGCGTCTGCCGGACAACGGCCACCCCTTTCCCACGGACAAACCGGCCACGGTGGTGCTGGACGACCTGCGCGTGGCCGTGCACGGGCAGGGCTACGACCGGCCGGCAGTTACCGAAAACCTGGCCCTTGGCTACCCAGGACCGGTAGCCGGATATTTCAACATCGGCATGCTGCACACCTGCCTGTGTGGTTATGACGGACACGAGCCCTATGTACCCTGCACCGAATCGGATCTGGAGCTCCGCGGTTACGATTACTGGGCGCTTGGCCACGTGCACAAACGGCAGATCATCAGGGAGCAACCGTTCATCGGCTTTCCCGGCAACCTGCAGGGCCGCCACGTGCGTGAACCCGGGGCCAAGGGGTGTTTTCTGGTGGAGGTGGATGACGGCGGGGCCTGCCGGGTCGAATTCAAGGCCATGGACACCGTGCGCTGGCAGTGCATCGATGTGGACGTCCGTTCGGCGGCCGATGCCTCCGAGGCGGTGGATATGGCTGCCGAGGTCCTGGAGCAGCGCTTGGTGGAGAGCGAAGGGCGGACGCTGGTGGTGCGCTATGAGCTCGAAGGAGAATGCCCTGCCCTTGAGTCCATGGCCGCCAAGCGGGAGCACTGGACAAGCGAGATGCGTTCCCGCTGCCTGTCCCGGTTCGGCGGCCAGTCCGTGGTGGAGAAAATTGTTTTCATCCACCGGGCCGACCCCGTTCGGTCCAAGGACATCGCCTTTCCCGAAGGTCCACTGGACGCGTTGCGCAGCTTGCCCAACGATCTCGCTGCGCATCCCGAACGGCTGGATGAGGACATCGCCGATCTGAAGAAGCTCAGCCGGAGCCTGCCGCCTGATTTTTTCGACGATGCGCTCCTCGATCCAGACAATCCCGACTGGCTGCACGAGCGGCTGCGGGACGTCGCCCCGTTCCTTTTGCAGCGGCTCAGAACGGTGGAGGAGGCGTGAGGCTCAACACGCCCAAGCTCCTGGCCTTCGGCCCTTTCACGGACACGGTCATCGACCTGAGCCGAGGCGAATGCGGCCTGCACCTGATCTACGGACCCAACGAAGCAGGCAAGAGCTCGGCCCTGCGGGGGCTTCTCCAACTGCTGTTCGGCATTCCGACCCAAACCCCGGACGATTTCATCCATTCCTATCCCAACCTGCGCATCGGGGCCGATCTAAAGGACGACCAAGGGAACGTACTGTCCGTGATGCGCCGCAAGGCCAACATCAACACCCTGCGCGGCGAGGACGACGTTGCGGTGGTAGAGGAAGAAGAGCTCCAGGCCCTGCTGCGCGGGGAGGACAAGGACACCTTCCGCACCCGGTTCGGCATCGATCTGGACGAGCTGCAGCAGGGGAGCAAATCCATCCTCAAAGGAGAGGGGCGCATCGGAGAGATGCTCTTTGCCGCCGGCTCGGGTCTGTCCGACGTGCGGCGGGTTCTGGATGGTCTGCAGAACGAGGCCGAGGCGCTCTACAAGATGACCGGCAAAAAGCCCCCCCTGAACAGCTTGCTGGACGAGCTTTCCCGCACCAGGGCGGCCATCCGGGACATCCAACTCTCCAGCAGCGAGTGGGCGGACCACGACAGGGCCCTGAGGGTGGCCAACAAAAACAAGCGGGCCCTGGACGCGGCCTATGCCGCAAAGAGGCGGGAACAGGCCCGTCTGGAGCGGATTAAGAGCGGACATCCGTTGCTCGCTCGACGCAAGGAGCTCATCCGGGAACTCAGGATCTGCTCGGAGGCACCCGTTCTCCCGCAAGATTTTGCCGAGCGCTGGCGCGATCTGCTGTCCGACATGAAGGTGGCCGAGCAGGAAGAGCGGTCGGCCGGGGAGCAAAGAGACGCGGTCCGGATCGAGCTGGAGAAGGTCAAGCTCCCGGATGCTCTGCTCGACCAGGCCGATACAGTGGAAGCATTGCATCAGGAGCAAGGCAGCATAGCCAAGGCCCGGGCCGACAGACACAAGCTGGCCGGAGAGCTGCGGCAGGCGGAGGAAGACCGGCAGCGCATCCTGGAGGGGCTTCCCGGAGACCGGCAGGATCGGGACAGCCTCGCAAAAGTTTTGGACCGGGGCCGGCAAGGCCGCATCCAGGAGCTGGCCGCCCGGTATGAACGGCTGGACTCCCGGATCGAGACAGCACGCGGGGCGCTTGCCGAAGCAGGCCCGGAAATCGAAGCTGTGGAAAAGGAACTGGCGGACCTTACAGCCCTGCCCGAGGTGAGCGGGTTGTCTGCGGCGCTTGCCCGTCTGGGACGCGATGGCGATCTTGCCGGGCGGCTGGCCGCAGAGCGCAGATCCCTGACCCTGGAGGAAGAGAAGCTCGCCGCACGGCTCAAACGGCTGGGACGGTACCGAGGCGACCTGGAGCAGACGGTGCACACGGTGCTTCCCGACAACCGCACGGTGGACCGGTTCGAAAGTCGCTTCACTGTCAAAAAACAGGAGCTGGCGGACATCACATCGGATATCGCCCGGACGGAAGATGAGATGGCCTCGGTGGAGGAGAGCTTGGCCAAGTTGGACAGTGTTGCAGAGGGTCCGGACGAGGAGGACCTGCGTAAAGCCCGCGAGGAACGGGACCGGGGGTGGGTGTTGGTGCGACGGACCTGGAACCTGAAGCTCGCGCCCGATGACGCCGTGCTCGCCTTTGTGGAGCAACAGGGAGGACAGGGGACCCTGGCCGACGCCTTTGAGCACAGTCTCAAGAAGACCGACGTCCTGGCGGACGGGCTCAGGCAAAACGTTGCCAGTCGGGCCGAGCACAGCCGGCTGGTCAATGTCCGCAATCACGCCCTGGAACGGATCGACCGGTTGCAGGCCAGGGCCGGTGAGATCCGGGCAGCCATCCGGGCGGTGCACAAGGAGTGGCAAGAAATTTGGAGCGGCACCGGGGTCACACCGGGAATCCCGGCGGAAATGCGCCTTTGGCTGCATGAGTTCAGTGCCTTGGTGGAGAGGGTGGAAGGTCTCGGCGAGCTCCGCATGCAGGCCGCCGGGTTGGAAGAAAGCGTTGTTGCCCACACCAGGTCGTTGCGTGCGGGGATCGAGACAGCCGGTGAGCGGGTGGCGGACAACCTGCACCTCGACGAGCTTGCGGATGCGGCCCGGGACATTGTGGCCGACGTGGAAAAACGCAGGGCGCGGCAAAAAGAGCTTTCGGCGCGGCGCAGCGACCTCACGGCGCGCAAGGGCAGGAGCGAAGCCGGGCTGGCCCGGCTCGAGCAGGATCTCAAGGAATGGCAAAAGGAGTGGGGGGAGGCCGTATCTCCGCTCGGTTTGGCCGGGGAGGCCGTTCCGGCCGAGGCGCGGGCCGTGATCGATGAGACGCGCAAGTTGGAAGCGTTCGATGTCAGGATCAACGAGCTGAGACGTCGTATCCAGGGGATCGATCAGGATTCGGCGCGGTTCGATGAGCGCGTGTCCATGCTGGTCAAGGAGCTGGAGCCTTCTTTGACGAAGCGGCACTCTTTTGAAGCAGCCGCAGGGCTCTACCATGCGCTCAGGGAGGCGCAACGCAGCGCCGACAGCAGGGAGCGGCTCAACACCAGGTTGGCGGAGTTGGAATAGTGGTATGCCGAGGCGTCGCGTGCCGTGTCCCGGTGTCGGGCCGAGATCCGGGCCATGTGCGACGAGGCCGGATGCGAAACCCCAGAGCAGATGCCGGAGCGGATCAAGGGCTCTGAGCAACGAGCG
>CAZUBS010000076.1:0-7845 GCA_964618595.1 uncultured Desulfohalobiaceae bacterium | reverse complement strand
GCCCGCTGCGGCATTGGCAAAGCGGATGTGTCCGGTCCCGCTGACCACGACCACTCCTTCGGGGATGCTTTCGATCAAGCCCTGGAAGAGGGAGGGGAAGGAACCGGTCGGTGTATCAGTCATGGGACCGCTCAGAAAAAAGGATTTCCAAAAGATGGAGGGAGCTCACGCTCCGCCTCGTTACAGAACGGGCATGGGTGCATAGTACCACGGCATCCCGGGTTCAGCGAGCGAAAATCACTGTTGTCCCCGGGCACGCTTGCCTGCGGCGTAAGGACGCTCAGTGCAGACTCCATGCGGCAAGGGACTCCACTTCCTCAAGGTCAAAGGGCTTGCGAATGTACCCGTTGACCCCATAGCTGCGGGCCAGCGCCTCTGTGTCGTCCTGCGGGAGGGCCGTGATCACGACCACGCTGGTGTGCACACCATTTCGCTGCATCCACTCCAGAACATCGAACCCGCTCATCCCGGGCATCTTGAGATCCAGGAACATAAGCCGAGGCTTCTGCTCGCGCAGGACTTTCTTGGCGGCAAGGCCGTTGTCCACGAGCAGAACGGGGTGTTCGTCGCCGAAAATGGCCTCGAAGGATTCGAGAATGCCCTGATCGTCATCAACCACCATGATCAGATTGCTGTCCTTGTTCATAACTGTCCCTCGTTCTGCTTGGTTTCCCTGCACGGGCGGTCCTTCAGCCGCCGGGGGGTGCTGCTTCACGGCTAGCAATGTGGATGCCGTTTCAGGCTCCGGTGGTAAGGATCAAATATTTCAGGGAATTGAATGAAAACAAGCGGAAGATGAATGTGGTCTTCTCCTGAAAAATATGTGCGAGGGGGGGAACAAACCGGTCCGGGAAGAGGGGGAGAGAGGACGCCGAAGCGGGGGTGGCTTGCAAGAGACCCTTTGACCCGGACAGGCGGAAACCCGGAAATGATCGGGGTTTGAGGCGGATAAGCAAAGTGCTGATTCAGGATAAAAGGGATTGTGGGCAGCTGCTTGGGACTTCGGAAATTTAGTTGTGCATATGCACAATTTGATGTGCATCCGGGGGGCGTCACGGTGAGGCTGCTTGGCGGCTTCTTGGATGCAAAATGAACAAATGTCTGTGCAGCTTTCTTTTGATATAGTTTGTTTGAAAAGATAGACAAAGAAGAAAAATATCCAATAAATACATAAATATGAGATAAGGGAGATAAATGATATAAAAGATGGCACCATGATTGCTTCCATGCATGTCAAAGCGCGCGCATATTTGCACGATAATATGCAAAATCATGCACTTAAACTTTAATATGCATGGAGGTTTATTGTGAAGAAGGTAAAAATCCAGATATTTTTGGCAGGTGTCTTTGTTTTAACGTATGTTCTCCCAGTGCTCG
Organism: uncultured Desulfohalobiaceae bacterium; assembly: GCA_964618595.1. Classification (GTDB taxonomy): domain Bacteria; phylum Desulfobacterota; class Desulfovibrionia; order Desulfovibrionales; family CAZUBS01; genus CAZUBS01. The sequence continues at coordinate 6,468 of CAZUBS010000076.1, read as the reverse complement.
CAAATGGAAGCGGTGGCCCATAGTCCATTTATCAAGCTTTTGTATTTATCTTGAGCGCTGCTTTTGCGGCGCTTTTTTTAAAATAAGTATGTCCTTTCTGGTGGTGGCGGGTGGCAACCGCCCTGTCTTTGGTCGGACCCTCGTGCTGGAACAAAGCCTCCTCAAAAGAAAGGGCATGTGGCGCGCGCCCCTGCCAGAGTAAACAAGATCCCCCGATTCATCAGCGCTGAAGTACCTTTTCAGGTACTTGCGACCGGCAGCTGCCGGGAGTGGTGTTTCTTCCAGAATCTCTGTAGTGTTTTCTCCGTGGAGAACGCTGTTTCGGGGGGAAGTGCATGAAATGGGTTGTGCGGATGGTGGTGTGCGTGGTTGCAGTCTGCCTGCTTCAGGCCTGCAGCGATCAGGAAGAAACCCTGGTCGGGGACAACGGGGTGGTGTCCACTGGGCAGGGCTCGAAACAGGGGGGCATTTACAGGATACCGCTGCAGAACAGCCCATCCACCTTGGACCCCGCCTATGTACAGGATGGCTACGGGGTGTACGTCACGCAGCAGATCTTCGAGGGGCTGGTCGCATTTGACCGGCAACTGATGGTCGTCCCGGCCCTGGCCACCTCCTGGCGGGTTGAGGAGCAGGGCAGGGTCTATCGATTTTTCCTGGACCCCGAGGCCCGCTTTCACGACGACAGCCCTGTCCGGGCCAGTGACGTGGTCTATTCATTGGAGCGCCTGGTCAGGGTCTCGCCGCCTTCCGTGCTCCTTCCCCACCTGCTGAAGGTCGTGGGCGCTGAGGATTTCAGGGAAGGCAGGGCCGAACAGGTCTCGGGACTGATCGCTGAGGACGACACCACTGTTGTGGTGCGGCTGGTAGAGCCGCACACCCCCTTTCTGACCGCACTGGGCATGTACCAGGCCAAGATCGTGCCCCGGGAAGTGGTTTCCACACTGGGCGGCCGTTTTGGGCAGGAGCCCGTGGGAAGCGGCCCCTTTGCGTTCGTGGAGTGGGTCCGCAACGACCTGATCCGTTTGCGGCGGTTCGCGGGATTCACCGGTACCCCGGCCCTCCTCGACGAGGTGCATTACCGGATCTACCCCGGGGGAGAGGTCGGCACGATACTGGAGGATTTTCAGGCCGGCATGCTCGAGGAGATGCCGGTCTACGGTTCCATCAAGGAAAAGCTCGAGGGCATGCCCGGTCTGCAGCTGCTGCACCGGCCGTCCCTGAGCCTGCTCTTCTACGGGATGCGGGTTGACACTCCGCCCCTGGACCACCCCGGGCTGCGAAAGGCCCTGTCCCTGGCTGTTGACCGGCAGGCCCTGGTCCAGGAGGTCTACAGCGGGATGTTCGAGCCGGCCGCAACTGTCCTTCCACCGGGCATGCCGGGATACACCCCCCCGGGAGAGCCGCAGCAGGGCAGGGCAGAGCAGGCTCGAAAGCTTGTATCACGGATCAAAGAGGAGCTGGGGACACTCCCCCCCCTGGAGATCGTGTCCGCCACCAAATCCGCATTTTCCCAGGCCGAGCTGGCATTTGTGAGACGCAGTTGGGAGCAGGCCGGAGTAGAGGTCAGGGAGCGCTACATCACCGACTGGTCCGAGTTTGAAGACTACCTTCGCTCGGACGCGGTGCAGATCTTTCGCTATGTCTGGACCGCGGACATGCCCGATCCGGACAACTTCATGACCCCGCTCTTCGCGTCCGACTCGTCCATAAATTTCATGCATTTTCACGACAGCGGCCTGGACACGGCCCTTGCAAGGGCCAGGGGCCTGACAGACCCGGTGGAACGCGCGCAAATGTATGCTCGGATCGAGTCCGTGGTCTTGGAGCAGCACCCCGTGTTGCCGCTCTTCTACCTGAGCGCTGACAGGGCCTTCCAGCCCTGGGTGCGGGGCGCTTTTCTCACCCCACTCGGCTGGCAGGACCTGCGCCTGGCCGGGGTATGGATCGAGTGAGCCGCAAACCTGACCACGGAACGCCGCCGTGCCGGACATGCCGATCCATGGAATGAGACCCTCCAGCGACAGCAGATCGAGCCTGTTCATCCCGCTCCGCTACAGGTTCATCCTCTTCATTTCCTGTATCCTGGTCCTGGTGCTGGGTATCCTGGCTTTTGTGCTGGGTGGGCTGCTAAGCCGCACCTTGAAGCAGGAGCTGGAGTACCGTGGCCGGGCAGTGGCCAAGAGCCTTGCCGCGACCTCCAGGTCGGACCTGGTGACCTACAACTACGCCGCCCTGGACAGGGCCGCCAACCAGGCCGCTGACGGCGACACCCTGGTGTACGTCATTCTCCAGGACAAGGAGGGGCGGGTCGCCGGATACAGCAATCATCCCGAGCTTCAGGGGGCGCAGCTCTCCGACCCGCTGAGCCGCAGGAGCCTTGAGGAATCGGATGTCCTGATCCAGGAAGGGACATCCCCTCTGCTAGGGGTGCCGGTGCTCGAGGTTTCACAGCCGGTCCGTGTCCCGGGCACGGACTTGCGCTGGGGAACAGTGCGGGTCGGGCTTTCCCTGCTGCCCATGGCTCATGAGAAAAGGGTCATGCAGGCCATCATTTTCAGCATTGGAGGGCTGGCCCTGGCCTGCGGCATCCTGCTCTCCATCTGGGCCGCCCAGCGGGTGACCCGTCCCTTGAACAGCCTTGTCCGGGCCACGGAAAAGGCGGCGGCCGGTGATCTCGAGCAGGACGTCCGGGTCGCGACCGGAGACGAGGTGGAGATCCTGGCCGCGAACTTCTTTCAGATGATTCGCGAGATTGTGGCGCGCAGGCAGGAGCTTGAGCTGAAGCTTGCAGAGATATCCAGGCTGCAGCAGTACAGAGAGAAGGTCTTGACCACCATGGCCGACGGCCTGATTTCCGTGGACCGCAGAGGCGTCATGGCCACCATCAACCCCGCGGCCCGAAGGCTGCTCGGCCTGGAGGAAGCATCCGGCCCCTTTTCCCTTCAGGATCTTGGCGAACACCTCGCACCACTGAGGGAGCTCGTGCTGAAGCTGCTCGAGGATCCCGAGTCGGCAAGAAGTGGTGAGATTCGGGAGATCGTTTTTTACAAGAGCGGTCGGGCCCACTCTCTGCTCATTGCGGCCAGTGCTCTCGCGGACACTTCAGGGCGGCCGCTGGAGGTGATCGTCAACCTCCACGACATCACCGCATTCAAGCAGCTCGAAGAGCGGATGCGCCAGGCCGAGCGTCTCTCCGCCCTGGGGACGCTGGCAGCCGGAATGGCCCACGAGATCAGGAACCCGCTCTCGGCAATCAACACCTTTGTGCAGCTTGTGCCGCGAAAACGGGACAAGCCCGCTTTCATGGACAAGTTTCAGCACACGGTTCCCAGGGAGATCAAGCGCATCAACCTGCTTGTCGAGGAGTTGCTGGAGCTGTCCAGGATGCCCAGGTACCACTTTGAACCAACAGACGTCCTGGAGCTGGTCAGACACACGGTCGCTCTTCTGGAGCCCGAGATGGCATCCAGTGCTGTGCGTTGTGAGGTGGCCTGTCCGGGTGACGCCCCCAGGGTGTGGGCTGATGGCGAGCAGCTCAGCAAGGCCGTCCACAACATCGTGCGCAACGCGGTTCAGGCCATGCCAAAAGGGGGGAGGTTGCGCATCGATGCCAGGGTTGTGGAGAACGGGGATCTCGAGCCCGGGCCGGATCGGACGGAAGCAGGACAGGCAAAATGGCTGGAAGTGATCTTCCGGGACACCGGGAACGGGATCAAAGAGAGTGACCTGGGCCGGATCTTCGACCCGTTCTTTACCACAAAGGATCGGGGAACTGGGCTTGGCCTGTCCATAACCCACAAGGTGGTAACCGAGCACCGGGGCCGGATAGACATTGCCGGCCGGTCAGGCAAGGGAACCAGGGTCTCGGTCAGACTCCCTGTCGTGACAGGGGAACGTTGCTCGTGATCACACGCTTCAGTTCAGGCTGTCCTGGTTGATCTTGAGCAGCTTGACCTTGTTGATCAGGGTGTTGCGGTGGATCTTGAGCTTTCTGGCGGCCTCGGCCTGGTTCCAGCGTGAGCTGCGCAGCACACGCAAGATGTACTGACGCTCAAAGGCCTGCCTGGCCTTGGTCAGACTTTTTTCCTCGGTGGTGCTTTGTTCGGAAAACATCGAGGAGTGCTCGTGAAAGAGCAGGTCCAGAGGAAGGTCCTTTTCCTCGATATACCGCCCGTCCGTTCCCAGGACCACCATGCGCTCGATAAAGTTTTCAAGCTCCCGGATGTTCCCGGGCCACGGGTAGCGTTCGAGCACGGCCATGGCGTCGGGGGCGATGCCCAGCAGATGCTTGCTCATCTGCCGGTTGAACTTTTCCAGGAAGTAATTGGCCAGCAGGAGGACGTCACCTTTTCTGTGCCGCAAGGGCGGCAGGGTGACCGGGATGACATTGAGTCGGAAGTAGAGGTCTTCCCGGAACTTTCCCTTTTGTACCAGGGTCTCCAGCCGGGTGTTGGTCGCCGCGATGACCCGCACGTCCACCGCGATGGTCCGGTTGCTCCCCACCCTCATGATCTCCTTCTCCTGCAGGACCCGCAAAAGCTGGGCCTGGAGCTCGAGCTTGAGGGAGGCAACCTCGTCCAGGAACAGCGTGCCTTCATTGGCAAACTCAAACTTGCCCACGGTCCGCTTGTCAGCTCCCGTGAACGAACCTTTTTCGTGGCCGAAGAGCTCGCTCTCGATCAGCTCGGAGGGTATGGAGGCGCAGTTGATGGCCACGAAGGGCCTGGCGCAACGCCCGCTCTTGTTGTGGATGGCCCGGGCAATGAGCTCCTTTCCGGTTCCGCTCTCACCCGTGATCAGGATGCTGCTCGATGCGCCGGCCACCTTTTCCACCAGGGAGAGCACCTGGCTCATCTCCGGGGACTGGCTGACAATGTTTTGATGATTGGTTTGCTGGGCCACCTCGGAGCGCAGATAAGAGAGCTCTTTCTCCATTCTCCGTTTCTGCAGCACGCGCTCGACCAGGGCAAGGATGGTGTCGGGATCAAAGGGTTTGGCCAGATAATCGTATGCCCCGGCTCGGATTGCGGAGATGGCCTCCTTGGCCCGGTCCGTGGCCGAGATCATGATCACATCGATCGAGGCATCAAAGGATTTGATGCTTTCCAGGGCCTCGAGGCCGCCCATGTCGGGCATGACCAGGTCGAGGAGCACCAGGTCGCAGGACTTCTTGTGGATGACGTCCAGGGCCCTGCGACCATCAGGGACAGATTGTACCTCGTATTCATCCTCGAGAATCTGTTCCAGGGAGTCCCTGACCCCTTCATCATCGTCCACGATGAGAATTTTTTCTTTGTGTGTCTTGTGGTGCATTGGACCCCCCTTGAATGTCACAAAAAATTGATTCCCGAAAACAGCGGTCGAAAACAGGGTGCTGATGGCAATGCTTGTCTCCTTAGAGAAGAATATCTCGCTTGTCTAGTGGTTTTTTACGGTTATATTGGGTGGAAAGACTTCATTTCGAAAAAAAACGGTTAAGAAAATATTTCCAGACTCGATTGTCCCGGTGCAATAGAAATATAAAAGTCGCGTTGCAGGGCAGCACAGGAAGTGAATCGTGGGGGGTCCTTTCCGCACCTGTGTTCAATGAAGCAGATGCTTGCCGGATACGAATGAAACCTGTTGCGATCTTTCCCGATGCCTGGTTCGCGCTATTTCCGCGGACGGTCCAGGGCCTTGCGGACGACAGCACCGAGGTCCCTCATGATCAGCGGCTTCATGACGAACTCGGTGATGCCGAGGGCGTGGGCCTTTTCCGGAGAGATGCGTTCGCTGAACCCCGTGCACATGATGATGGGCAGCTCGGGTCTGAAACGCAGGATTTCGCTGGCAAAGCGGTCCCCGGTCATGCCGGGCATGGTGTAGTCCGTGATCAGCAGGTCAAAGTCCCGGGGACGCTTCTTGAAGAGCTCCAGCGCCTCGAGGGGGCTGGTTCGGGTCGTGACCCGGTAGCCGAGCATTTCCAGGGCCTCTTTGGCAAACTCCGTCAGGAAGGGCTCGTCGTCGACAAACAGGATGTGCTCGTGGCCGTGGCAATACTCCTGGATCTCAGGGTGGCTGGATTCGGCTGTCGTGGCTGTCCTGGGCAGATGGATCTCAAAGGCCGAGCCGGTACCAGGATCGCTGTGGACACGAATGCTCCCTGACCAGGATTTGACAATGCCACGGACCACGGCCAGGCCGAGCCCGCTGCCCACACCCCTTGGCTTGGTGGAGAAGTAGGGGTCGAAGATCCGTTCCTGAATTTCAGGGGCGATGCCCTCCCCGGTATCCCGGACCACGATCTTCAGATATGCCCCAGGCTCCAGCTCGGGATCGTCGTGGTCCACCCCACCTGCAAGCTCTACCTCCTCCATGCGTATCTCCAGGGTCCCCCCGGTCTGCTGCATGGCGAACGCAGCATTGGTGCACAGGTTCATGATGATCTGGTGCACCTGGGTCGGGTCTGCCAGGACCGTTCCCGTC
>CAZUBS010000075.1:0-7962 GCA_964618595.1 uncultured Desulfohalobiaceae bacterium | reverse complement strand
TCTGTCCTCTGACCTCTGTCTTCTTCCCTCTGAATGGCGGAGAGGGAGGGATTCGAACCCTCGGTACCGGGATACGGTACACACGATTTCCAATCGTGCCCCTTCGGCCAGCTCGGGCACCTCTCCTTGCAAGGGGGTGACTTTTATCCGAATCGTTCGCTTTTGACAAGGAGCCAGGAGGGGTCGAACAGAGGGCGGTACCTCATTTCTTCTTGCCCTTGTCGTCCTTTGGCTGCCAACTGCAGCCCTTGCTGGAGGGGGCTCAGCCCTGGATGCCGAGCCTGGGGAGCACGACCTTGATCAGGACGACCCACCCCACCACGGCCAGCAATAAAATTCCGATATTCAACATGTTTTTTCCTCACGGGTTGCAGGGCGCGAATCCAACTGGGGAGAGTAAGGGGTGTTGGGGTTTTGGCAAGGGGGAAGGGACACTGCTGGTCTTCGACGTTTTCGTGAGGATTTATTGGATGTCGAAGTTTCATATTCTGGTAGGGGCGCATGGCGTGCGCCCTTTCTTCTGCCGGGACCTGGTTCCGGCACGAGGTTCCGACCAAAGGCAGGGCGGCAGCCAGCCGCCCCTACCAGAGGTGTGTCAGGGAGACGATTTTCTGGATGAACAGCCCGAAATTCCTGATGCCTTTTCCTTTCTGGTAGGGGCGCATGGCGTGCGCCCTTTCTTCTGCCGGGGCCCGGTTCCGGACACGAAGTTCCGACCAAAGGCAGGGCGGCAGCCAGCCGCCTCTACCAGATAGGAATGAATCGTTGCGAAAAATTCCTTGGCATTTCCATACGAAACGTCGAAGAGCCAAAAACCTTGCCTTCCCAGGCCGCTATTCCAGGCTGCCCCCGGTCAGGCGCTTGAAGGCTTCGAAATACCGGGCACCGGTCTGGTCGATGATGTCCTGGGGCAGTGAGGGGGCCGGGGGGGTCTTGTCCCAGCCGCTTTGGGTCAGCCAGTCCCGGAGGAACTGCTTGTCGAAGCTGTTCTGAGTCTTCCCGGGGGCGTACTCGTCTTCGGGCCAGAACCTGGAAGAGTCAGGGGTCAGGACCTCGTCGATGAGCAGGATGCGGCCGTTGTGCAGGCCGAACTCGAACTTGGTGTCGGCGATGATGATGCCCCGCTCCCGGGCGTAGGCCCTTCCTTGCCGGTAGATGGACAGGGACAGCTCCTGCACCTTCTGAAAGATATCGTCGCCAATGGTCTGGCGGGCCTGCTCCACGGTGATGTTCTCGTCGTGCTCCCCGATGGCGGCCTTGGTGGAAGGCGTGAACAATGGCTCGGGCAGCTCCTGGGACTCGAGCAGGCCGTTGGGCAGGACATGGCCGCTGACCTTGCCCGTGTTCTGGTAGTCCTTCCATCCCGAGCCGGTGATATAGCCGCGCACGATGCACTCGACGGGCAGTGGCGAAGCCTTGCGCACCAGCACGGACCGGCCTCTGAGCTGGTCGTCGTGCTTGTGCAGGGGTTTGGGAAAGTCGCTCACCTGGGAGGCCAGGAGGTGGTTGTCGACCTGATCGGCAAACATGGTCATCCAGAACAGGGTGATCTGGTTGAGCACCGCGCCCTTGAAGGGGATGGGGTCGGGAAGGACCACGTCGAATGCGGACATGCGGTCGGTGGTCACGATGAGCAGGGTGTCCTGGTCGATCTCGTAGATGTCCCTGACCTTGCCGCGGGACAGGCGTGGGAAGTCGGGAATGGATGTCTCGGTGATGACCTGCATTAGTGATCCTCTGTTTTCAGACGTTTTTCCATGGAACGCGCGTGGGCTTCCAGGCCTTCCAGCCGGGCCAGACGGGCCACCTTGGAGCCGTGCTGCGCCACGTACCCGGGGCTGGAGGCGACCAGGCTGATGCGCTTGCAAAAGGTCTCGACGGACAGGGCCGAGGAAAAGCGCGCCGTGCCCATGGTGGGGAGGATGTGGTTGGGGCCGGCAAAGTAGTCGCCCAGGGGCTCGCAGGTGTGGTGCCCCATGAATACTGCACCGGCATTTCGCAACCTCCCCACATGCAGCCAGGGGTCCTGGACGCAGAGCTCGAAATGCTCCGGGGCCAGCAGGTTGACCAGGTCGATGCCCGCGGACACGTCAGGGACCTCGATCAACGCCCCCCAGCTGTCCAGGGATTGCCGGGCGATCTCCTGTCTGCCCAGCTCTTCCAGCTGCCGGGACAGGGCCTGCTCAATTTCATCCAGCAACTCCCCTTCCACGGCTATGCAGATGGCCGAGGCCAGGGGGTCGTGCTCGGCCTGGGAGAGCAGGTCGGCCGCAACCCATTCGGGCCGGGCAGAGGCATCGGCAAGGACCACGATCTCGCTGGGGCCGGCAATCATGTCGATGCCCACCTGCCCCTGGAGCAGGCGCTTGGCCGTGGTCACGAAGATGTTCCCGGGGCCGGTGACCATGTCCACCGCGGGAATGGTGGTGGTGCCGTACGCCAGGCCGGCAATGGCCCAGGCACTTCCGGCCATGTAGATCTCCTCGATGCCCAGCAGGGCGGCGGTGGCCAGCAGATAGGGGTTGAGGGTGGCGTCCTGTCTGGGGGGGGAGACCACGGCCAGCTCACCAACGCCTGCCACCTGGGCCGGGATGGCGTTCATGAGCAGGCTGGAGAGCAGCGGGGTTTCGCCTCCCTTGCCCCCGGGCACATACAGCCCGGCCCGGTCCACGGGCCGGACCAGCTGACCCTGAACGGTACCGTCCTCGCCGGTCGTGATCCAGGACTGCCGGATTTGGCGTTCGTGGAAGGAGCGGATGTTGGCCGCGGCTTCGGCAATGATGTCCAGATCCGGCCTGGGAACCTCGTCCACGGCCTGGGCAATGGACGCAACAGGCACCTTGATCTGGTGGACGTGAAATTCCTTGCAGTCGAACTTCCTGGTGTACTCGACAAGAGCCCGGTCGCCGTGCTCACGCACGGCATTGAGAATGGACCTGACCGGGTCGTCCATCATGGACTCGGGCTGTTGCCGGCCCGACAGCCAGGAGCGGACGGGCTCCCAATCCGCGACAGCCGAGTACTTGAAGCGTCTCAGGGACATGCCTTTCTCCAGGAAGTGGTGCACAGTGCAGGGCATCTGAAGGAAGGGGTGATGTAGCAAGCTTCGGGCAGGGTGGCAATTCCTGAGGCCGGGCGCTCGGTCAGGGATACGTCGGAGCGGGAGTGTTTACAATTGGGTTCCGCCTCCCTTTGCAGGAAACGGAACCCCCCGGAAGATCAGTTGTTGGGATTGCCCCAGCGCATGTCCGTGGCAGAATCCGGGCCTTTATAGACCGAGCCTTGAGATTTTTGCCCTGTCCCGGTACCGGCGCAGGCGGCAAGGGAAAGGAGCAGGCTGATCGCCAGCACGATTGTGGTGATGATTCTCATGGAAACCTCCGTTTCGCGTCAAAATTACTTCTTTCACAATTAGAATATACGAACGGAGAATTTCCTCGTCAATGTGTCGTGCACTGGTGGCAGGAGGAATCGAGCCCTGTTTCTGGCTGTTCAAGGGGCACACAAGTCAATGTGCCGTGATGGTCAGTAAGCCTTGGAACTTCGATCCTGGTGGCAATTTTTGTAGCGGAAGAAAAGCTGACCCCGTCTGGTGAAAACAAACAAAAAGGCCGGGCCCTAAAAAGGGCCCGGCCTTATACCGTGGCGTCGGTATTTTAAAGTTCCATCCAGAGGCTAGAAGTCGTACTTGAGGCCGACGGCCAGACGCCAGGCGTCTTCTTCGCCGCTGACGGCGTCGATGTCGGGGTTGATGTAGCCAAGCTCAACAATGGCGGCCAGAGTCTCGTACATCATGTACGTGGTGTCGAAGTTGACCTCGATCAGGGAGTCGTCGTCGGTCAGGCCGGCGCCATCCAGAGGGGCAAGTCCGCCAGCCTCATTGGTGCCTTCGGCGTACATGATCCTGAAGTCGTGGCTCAGCCCTTCGATGAAGGAGATGCCGCCCAGCTGCAGGCCAACGGTCCACAGCCCCTGGGGCTGAATCGTCAATATAGCATTGCTGACACCGGTGTTATCCAGCCTGCTCAGGTCGGTGCCGAAGGAGGTCGGATACCAGTCACCGGCGAAGAAGGGCATGTAGTCATAGTCATCGCTATCAGCGCCGGTGGCGTAAGTAAACCAGACCATGGGGGTCATCATGTCCATTTTCATGTCAGCGGCCAGGGCCAGGTAGAAGCCGTCGTGGTCCAGGTCGAGATCGCCAGTGTCGGCATCGCCGTAGATGAAGTCGGCGTAGATCCCGATGGGATCGAACATGGACACGGCCAGGTTCACGCCTGCCCACCACACGTCGATGTCATCGCCAGTCACACCGGCGGGGTAGCCGTTGGGGCTGATGTCGGAACCAACCCAGGAGTAGGCAAAGTAGGGCACCAGGCTGATGCCGTCCATGGCCAGGGGCACGGCCACGAAGGCCACGTCCTGCTCGTCATCAGGGTTGAAGAAGCTGTTATCCTGGGAGCGCAGCCAGCCACCGAGCACGGAGGCCATGTCGTTGACCGGGTAGGACACGACAACACCGGCCACGTCGTTGTCCACGATGGGGTTACCCACCACGCTGGGCAGGGCCACACCCTGAAGACCGGCCTTCACGGTGGCGCCGGTGAAGGGGCAGAGGTATTCGAGGTAGGCGTTCTTGGTTTCGATGTTCACACCGTCACCGCCAAGCGCCCAGTCGTTGCCCGCGGTGCCGCCAACGTTCTGGCCGAAGCGGGCGTCGCCAACCTCCAGCCGCCACACAGCCTTCACATGCTCGCTGGCCGCGAAGGTGAAGTAAGTGCGGACGCGCTGGAGGGAAGTGAAGGTGTCGCTGCTGTCGTCAGTAAAGGACAGATTGTCAGTCCAGGCGATGCTCGCCCGCCAGGAGCCCTTGGCCTCAAAAGACACTCCCTCACCGCCGGGTCCGCCCTGCTCGAACAGGTGGATGGCTGAGGCGCTCACGACGGTGCCAAGTACAAAGGCGACCATCAGAGCCAGCATTGCAATGCGTTTCATAGTAATCCTTCCTCCTTTTGCCGAATCTCGGTTGTACCGAACAAGTCAATCTAGCCGACGCCACGTGCCTGTTGCCAGGCTTGGAAATGGTATTTACTTGTACAAGGCCAAAATGGCAAGGCTTTGAGGGCAAATTTCTGACAAAAAGTAAAAAAAATTTTACCGTCGAAAAATTTGTACCCGGATGTCTGAAAAAACCATGACCACCACCCGGCTGGAGTTTGCCCCGGACAGGTACCCCACGGGTCCCGGTGTCTACCTTTTCAAGGATAGCCGGGGCCGGGTCCTCTACGTGGGCAAGGCCAAGAACCTGCGCAAGCGGCTTGGCTCGTACTTTCGAAGCGCCGCGCACCTTCCCCTCAAAACGCGCCTCCTTGTGCAGGGCTCCGCAACAATTGACGTGCTGCGCACCGAGAGCGAGAAGGAGGCCCTGCTGCTCGAGGCCGGCCTGATCAAGAAGCACCGCCCCCGGTACAACGTGGTGCTCCGGGACGACAAGGAGTACCTGCTGTTCAAGCTGGACAAGCGGGCCGCCTACCCCAGGCTGACCATCACCAGGAAGGTGGTGCAGGACGGCTCGGTCTACTTCGGGCCCTTTGCCTCGGCCCAGGCCGCCCGGGAGACGTTGAAGATCCTGAACCGCCTCTTCCCGCTGCGCAAGTGCCGCGACGCAACCTTCAGGAACAGGAGCCGGCCCTGCCTGCAGCACGACATCCACAGGTGCCTGGCCCCGTGTGTTTTCCCGGTTGCCCCGCAGGAGTACAACAGGCTGGTGGAGCAGGTGGAGCTCTTTCTGGCCGGGCATTCGGCCAGGCTCCTGCGAGCTTTGTCAGCCGACATGAAGGCAGCCTCGGCAAAGCTCGAGTTCGAGCGTGCCGCCAGGCTCAGGGATCAGATCCAGGCCGTGAGGAAGACCGTGGAGCAGCAGGCCGTGGTCTTCCACGACACCAGGGACCGGGACGTGCTCGGCCTGCACAGGTCTGAGGAAGGCACCGCCCTGGGCGTGGCCTTTATCCGGCAGGGCAGGCTCCTGGACCAGAAGAACTACTTTTTTGAACCGGGCCCCGGCTCCGGTCAGGCCGGGGACAAAAGCCGGGGGTCCAATGAGGGGGCTTTTGCCGAAAGTGACCATGAAACCGACAGAGAGACGGTCAGCGCTTTCCTGATGCAGTTCTACTGGTATGGCCGCTACGTGCCGGACACGATCCTGCTTCCTTTTGCCATGGACACCTCCCTGCTTGAGGAGGTGGTCGGGGAGCGGGCCGGACACAGGGTGCGCATCCGTGCGGCGCGCGGGAGGCGGGAGAAGGGGCTGGTCACCATTGCCACTGCCAATGCCCGCGAGGGTCTGCTCCGGCGCGAAGAGCTGCGCGGCCTGCCAGGTATCAAAAGCTTCCGCATCAGCGAGTACGGAGCGGTCCCCATACCCACCACCAAGGCTCCCTTGAACTTTATCATCAGCGGTCCCGACCCGCGGGTCCTAGACCGCCTCGCCGAAGAGACTTTAGACCGATTGCAAAAAGTCCGCGGTCTTGCCGATATCCAGCGCAGCTGGCATTTCGACGAGAAACAAGTCGATGTCCGCGTCGATCCGGCACTGGCGAGTCTCTACAAAACCTCACCGGCCGCCGTAGCGGCCGATTTAAACGCAGCCGTGCAGGGCGTCCCCGCCACGTCGATGCGGCTCGCTGATTTTCTTGATATACCCATCCGGGTTCAATACGATCCGCCGGCGCGCGATAGTGTCAATGCTCTCCAAGAAACCTATGTCGGCAGCGCATTCGGACCCGTTCCGCTGCGCGCCCTAGCCGATACGGAAATGGTAAGGCAGCGCCCTTTCATCACCCGCGAAAACCTCCAGCCCACCATCGATATCACCGGCGTCAATCAAGACATGACCATCGCTCAAGTCACCGAGATGGCAAACAGAGCGATTGCCGGCATCGACACGCCGCGCGGGTACAGCATTGAATCCGCGGGCACCACCACGAACATCGAGTCCACCCAGGTGCAGTTACGTCAGAGCCTGCTCATCGGAATTGTTCTGCTTTACCTGCTGCTTGTGGTCATGTTTCATTCGTTCGTCCATCCGATCACGATTATGGCTGCCATCCCCCTGGCCGTTGCCGGCTCGCTATGGGGATTACTGTTGTTTGATAAACCCATGTGCATGCCAGCCAATATGGGCATGATCTTTCTGGCCGGCATTGTCATCAACAACAGCGTCCTCTTACTCGATTTCATCATTAAAGGCAAGCAACGCGGAATGGACAAAGACGAGGCCATCATCGAATCGGTTAAACTGCGCCTGCGTCCGATCCTTATGACCACGTTCTCGACGATCGTTGGTCTATCGCCGCTCATCTTCGAGATGGCCGTCGGCCTAGAGCGCCTCAGTCCCCTCGGCATCGTCGCCGGCAGCGGACTGCTGGTTGGCACCTTCTTGACCATGGTGGTCGTCCCCGTCGTCGATTCGAGCCTGGACAGTCTGAGCGGCACGGCGAGAGAAGGATGGGATCGCCTATGGAATACATCCTCCAAATCACGCGCGCACACGAACGAGCCTTCAGCTTAATGAACCATTCTTAAACAAAACCGGCTCGGCGCTGCTTATTGTCATTCATGTCTTTGGCCCGTCTTTTTGTGCTTTTGGGCGCAGGATGCGCGAAGGGGCCGCGCCGAAGCCATAAAGAAGCTGATCGAGATCGACCGCGCTCCTTTTCTGATGGTCTAAAAACTGGGTACTACTGAAAAGGAACAGCTGCTATGTTGATTTACAGAACGAATACATGGCAGAATTTGTTTGAAACATCGTGGGCTTCCAAGAATGGCTTGGGAGCGCAACGGTGTGTCCACACGGATATGCGGTTTGTTCGGGATAGGCTTCTCGTTGGCGGCAGCGTCAAAAGGAACGCAGGACTACCTTGCGCTTAGCCACAGAAGAAGCCACAAACAAGTAGAGGGGAT
>CAZUBS010000074.1:0-7976 GCA_964618595.1 uncultured Desulfohalobiaceae bacterium | reverse complement strand
CCCCCCGGCCGAATGATCGGATGCAAGCACCTTGTGCAGACTGTCCTCTGCTCGAAGGATCAAAGAGGTATCCGATCATTATCAGGAAATATCCTCCAATGGATACGGAAGGTCAAGATAAAATTATGTATTGCATTCTGGAGGCCGACTGGGGGGTCCTTTCGATCCGGCAGGTTGCTCCAGTTCCCAGGACAAAAGAGATCATGCTCCTCAGGCACAGGTTGACCCGTGGATGGTGTCTGTTCTAATCAGGTCTTACAGTCAGTGAGTATGACTGTAGTCTTCCTGATGACAGCTTTATTGTGACAGGGATGATCATTTTCATTTTGGACAATCAGAAAAGTCAGAGTCCCTGAAAGATGGAATCCGGACAATCCGCAGCGATGCTGGCCGCGATCAACTGAGATGTGACGACCTGTATGATATTGAAGAGAAAAATCAACGATATCCTTTCCCCCCGGGTGGTTGCGGTCACTTTGGAGACGCCGGTGTCCGAGGCCGTCCGCATTCTGCGCAGGGAGCAGATCTCGTGCGTGGTGGTGCTCGATGGGTTCGTTCCCAAAGGAATGTTCACGGAACGGGACATCCTTCGATCCACGGTGCAGCACGGAAACGGGTTTCTGGGCCGCCCCATCAGTGAAGTCATGAGTACCCCCCTGGTCACGGTTACGCGGGATACCTTCGTCTACGAAGCGTACAATCTCCTGGCCAGCAACCAGCTGCGCCACCTTGTTGTCGTGGATGACAAGGGCCGGGCCATCGGGGTGGTCACGGAGTCCAACCTGGTCGAGCATCTGGGGCTGGAGCACTTTCTGGAGATCAAGAAGATTTTTCAGATCATGACCAAAATGGTGTACACCACATCCCCGAAGACCCTCCTCGGCGAGGTCATGCACAGGATGGCCGTCAAGGCCATCAGCTGCGTGATCGTGGCCGAGGACAACCGTCCGGTGGGCATACTGACGGAACGGGACGTGGCCAGGCTGGTCCAGGAGCACGAAGACGTCACCGACATTCCCATTTCCCAGGTCATGTCCGCCCCGGTTCTGATTTCCAAGGTGGACACCCCGGTCCACACAGCGGCCCAGGTCATGAAAACACAGGGTGTGAGGCGCCTGGTGGTGGTGGACGGGAAAGGGGAAATCGAGGGGATCCTCACCCAGACGGATATCGTCCGCGGCTTGGAAGGGCGCTACGTGGAGATACTCAAGGAGGTCATCCAGGAGAAGGACGTGCAGCTCAGGGAGACCGTCGAGAGCCTCTTCGAAAAGACGATCTATCTGGACAACATCCTCACCTCGTCCATCGACATGGGCATTGTGGCTGCAAACGACGGTTTTGTGGTCACCTATGCCAATCCCGCCGCAGGTGAAATCCTCGGATGCGGCAGCAAAAAGATCGACGGGCGTCCGCTGACGGAAATACTAAAGAATATTGGCGTTGCCCCGGCCTTGTTGTTGGATGCAGCGCAGTTGCTCATCCATGACCACCAGCGGCACACGGTCCATTTCGAGCGCCGGCTCGAGGGGGAAACCCGCTATATCCGTGCAGTGGTTTCGGGTATTCGTGACAAGGGGGAATCCCTGGTGGGGTATGTGCTCATGCTGCGCGACGTCACCGAGCAGAAAAAAGCCGAGGAGACCATCAGGTTTTTGGCCTACCACGACATGCTGACCGGACTTCCCAACAGGGCGCTCTTTGCGGACCGGCTGAACATGGCCATGGCCCGGGCCATACGCTACAACAAGATCATTGGCGTCATGGTGCTCGACCTTGACGACTTCAAGTCCGTGAACGACACCATGGGACACGCTGCGGGCGACCTGCTGCTGAAATCAATAGCACGCCTGCTGGAGGGGGTTGTCCGCAGGACGGATACCGTGGCCCGCATGGGTGGTGACGAGTTCTTCGTGCTCATCGCGGATATAGACAGCCCCGAAGGAGCCAGAACAGCTGGAGAGAAGGTCAGTGAGGCACTGAAGGGGCCGTTTCTCGTGGATGGTCACAGTCTTCACATTTCAGCCAGCATAGGCATTGCAGTCTATCCGGGACACGGAGAAGATGCCGAGGAGCTGATCCGCAAGGCCGATCAGGCCATGTACCGCGCCAAGGAGCAGGGCAGGGACACGGGAGCAAGCTGTGTGTGCATGCTTCCTGTCGCCGCGGGGTAGAATCCAGCTCCAGTCCACGTGGCTGGCCCATTGCCGCAAAAATCTTTCATGGCATTGAATCATCCGAGGCAATCATGATTGTGCGTTTCGGGGTTGTGGCCCTGCTTTTCATCCTCTTGCTGGCCCTTGTCCTGCGCAAGCTGGCAACGGGAAGCTACGGGAGAAGGTTTCGCATCGTCTCCGTTCTGTTGCTGCTGGCCTTGTTCCTGTTGAGCGGCCTCGGCATCTACTCCTCCATGCGCCGTCAGGCCGCCCCTTCCCCGCAAATCGATTTCGCAGCGAATCGAGACAAGATCCTCGAGCAGATGCGCGAGCTTCTCGAACGGGAAGAGTATGCCGCCGCGTTGGAGCTGGGGGAGCGCTACGGTGAGATCCAGGATCAGCAGCTGGACAGGCTGCTGGATCGCAGCAGGGAGGGCCATCTCCTGCAGAAGATCAGCCGGCACCGGGATGATCCCACGGTGGTGGTCGAGGCATATCAGGAGCTTGTCGACATCGAGCCGAGCCAGGAGTACCGGCAGAAGCTCGATGAGTGGAAGGGGGTGCTTCGCGAGGAAACCATCCACAGGGTTGAGGCTGCACTCGAAGATGTGCCCGAGGGTGCCCCCGGCATGCGCATGCTCGGCTACCGCATGCTGACCGCCCTGGCCCCTGGAGAGCCGTCGTATGCGCTGGCCTATGAGCGGTATCGGCAGCTCCTGGAGGAGCGGCTGGACACCAGCGGGTGGATCAGTCTCTGCTCGGCAACGGACCTCAGCTACTGCCGGCATGTCGGGTTTCAGGCCCGTGTCCTGAGCCCGGGTGGATCAAGAGCGGAGGGGGTTGGCGAAGTCCTGGGGGTGGTCTTCAGGCCCAGAGGAACGGTTGTGGATGGCCGGGGCAATACCGCACCGGAAGACGCCTACTACTACATCCTCTCAACCAGTGAAGGAAGCCGCCTGGAACCCGTGGACAAGGTCGAGGTGCGGGGCTTTCCGGTTCAGCTTCCAGACGCGCTGCTCACCCGGGAGGCAGGTCCCGGCCTTCCGGGGAACCGGGCAGGACGTTGAAAAGCCGCAGAACCAGCACCCCCTCTTGCGCATAGCGGCAAAAACTCCACCCCCCGCCACGCTGCCGTGGCTGGACCGCCCGGATGACCCCGAGGCGGCTCCTGGTCTGACCAGGCGCATGGAGCAGGCCTCACGGCATGAGGTAAAATCCCAGGTCCCCGTCAGAGCAGGAGTGACCTTGAAACTCGCACCCGGCATACCCGTCATGGACATGCCGGACAGTGGCCCGCCTGGTGACGGGTGTTTTCCGGGGGTCGTCCAGGGAGAAGCTGATCGTGATCCGCGCGCCAACCTGGAGCTTTGTATCCGGATCCAGGGAAAACCCCACCCCTCCCAGGGAGAGGTTCTCGATGACGACCGGCAGTGGGTCTGATGCCGGACGCCGGCACGTTCCCAGAAGGTAGGTGGCCTTTCGGTAGGCCTTGCGGAGCTCCAGAACCACGTTGAAACGGCTGCCGCAGTTGCAACGGACAGGGAAGGAATGCTTCAGGACCTTGATCCGGCGCAGGGAACCATGACGCATGGTGCCGCAGTCGGGACAGATGATGGTGACATTCTCTCCATCGGGTGCGTAGGCCTTGACGCATTTCATGGCAACCGTGCACCGGGGTGCAGAAATTCAATCGGTTCTTCAGTCCCTTGCAGCACTTGGTTCTCACTCTGTGGGAAAAACACTTTTCAGCAGGCAGTTGAGAAACCAGGCCGGCAAGGCACAGGTGAAGGTGTGGGCTTTTTTGAAGCAACGCAGCCAGCAGGGAATTTTTCAGCTACCCGTCATGTGGAAAGCACCCGGACCTGTTGCAGATCGGTCACTCCCTGAAAGACCTTGTGGATCCCGTCCTGCTTCAGGGAGTGCATGCCCCCGGCAATGGCGGTGTCCCGGAGGATCCCGGTGGTCTTGCGGAACTTGATGAGCTCGCGGATGTCCTTGTTGGTGACCATGAGCTCGAACACCCCCAGACGCCCCTTGTACCCTTTGACGCACTGGGGACACCCCTTGGGCCGGTACAAGGTCAGCTCGGGGCTGTAAGAGATCCGTGTGTCCGCTTCAAAGGACGGCCCGTACTCCGAGACCAGCTCATCGAACTCCCTCCTGGTCGGGGCATAGGGTTCCTTGCACAGGGGGCAGAGCGTCTTGACCAGTCGCTGGGCCAGGACGCAGATCAGGGAGTCTGCAAAGTTGAAGGGATCGATGTCCATGTCCAGCAGTCGGGTCACAGTTTCGGGCGCCGAGTTGGTGTGCAGGGTGGAGAAGACCAGGTGGCCGGTCAGGGAGGCTTCCACGCCGATGCGGGCGGTTTCCTGGTCACGCATCTCGCCGACCATGATCACGTCGGGGTCGGAACGCAGAAAACATCGCAGCGCCCTGGGGAAGTTCAACCCGATCTTGGTCTGGACCTGTACCTGCCGGAGCCCCTCCTGGGTGATCTCGACCGGGTCCTCCACCGTGAGGATCTTGCGCTCCGGGGTGTTTATATAGCTCAGGGCCGAGTGCAGCGTGGTGGTCTTCCCGGAGCCGGTGGGCCCGCAGACCAGAATCAGGCCGTGCTGCCGATAAAGCAGGCCCTTGAAGACCTTGAGATCTTCTTCCTGCATGCCGAGGCGCTCCAGCGGGAGGGGTACGCCGGAGGAGAGGACGCGCAGCACCACGTCCTCGTAGTTTTCCACAGTGGGGTAAGTGGAGACGCGAAACTCAACAAAGCTCTTGCGATTGGGGAGCTTGACCTTGATCTTGCCGTCCTGGGGGAGCCTGCGCTCGGCAATGTCCAGATGGGACATGATCTTGATGCGCGACAGAATGGGTTTGGCCAGGCTGAGACGGGTTTTCTGGAACTCGAAGCAGGTGCCGTCAGTGCGCAGCCTGATGAGCAGGTAGCGTCCTCTGGGATTGGGCTCGATATGGATGTCGCTGGCATTCCTGCGGTGGGCTTCCATGAGCAGCCCATTGACCAGCCGGACCACCTCGCTGTCGAACTCCGTGATCTCGGAATCGTCGGCCATATCCTCGGCAGCGGCCTCGGTTTCCACGTCAAAGCTCTGGGCCAGGGCGGAGAGCTCCTCACTGGAATGGAACTTCTGGAAGATGTCGTCCACGTAAGCTTCGATATCCGACGGCAGGGCAACCTTGCTCACGATCCTGCTCGTCCCCAGAATGAACCTGATCTCGTCCTGCAGGGCCATGTCCAACGGGTCGTTCATCATGACTTCAACGGTGTTGCCCTCCAGGCTCAAAGGTGCCCAGAGGCGTTGCTTGAGGAACTCCGCCTTGATGTTGTGCTTCTCGAAAAGCTCAAAAGGGGGAGAGGTTGTGGGGTCAAAAGGTTGGAAGGGGACGTTGTAGTAGGCGCTCAAGGAGGCGCCGAGATCCTCCCTGGAAATTCCGAAGTCCTTGATCAGGATCTCGTCGGGATGGAGATTCTGCTGCCGGGCCTTGGTCCTGGCTGCATCGAGAGCGCTCTGGGACAGCATCTCCTCCTCGATCAAAAAACCGTAACGGTGGGTGTAGCTGGGTTGGACCTGCTTGATCTGCTGCATCCTGTCTTCCAGCCCCGGGTAGTCGGGATCCAGCTGCGAGAGCTGCCAGAAGGCCTGTCTGGCCAGGACGTGCTTTTTCATGCCCAGGTACAGGTTGCCCAGCATGAAGTAGAGCTTGGCCTGCTCGTGTCCTCTCAAACCGTGTTGTTCAAGGACCTGCTTGAGGAAAGAGGCCTGCTGGTCAGGTTGCCCAAGCTGGTGATGGCAGGTGACGATCTGCTGGACGACCTCGATGTGATGGATGCCGTTGTGGTAGGCAAACAGCAGGTCGGGAAGGGCTTCCTCGTAGAGCCCCAGGTTGAGGAACCCTTCCCCCCGGATACGGCATTCCTGAGGAGAGTCGGCCTCTTCCCGTTCAAGGGAGTACCCGTTTTCCCCGGGGCCGGCATCCTCGCTCTCCAGCTCCGACTCCATACGTTTGGCGGTCTGGAGCAGCTTCTCAAAGGTGAGCTGCATCGTGGTCAGCTGTTGCCGGGCGTTGTTCCTCGCGGCCACATCCCCGACCTTTTCCATTTTGGCAAGCATTTTGTCCGCCAGCTCTGCCGCCACCTCGGGCATGCCCTGATCGAGGCTGACGGTTATAAAGTCCTGGTGCTTCTTGATCCAGGCATTGAATCCTTTCCAACTCATGGCGGCGGCATCCCGGTTTGCAGTGTTGCGCTTGGCCGGCCATAACCGGTCAACAGACGTGACAGGGCCTGAGCAGCCAGATGCGTCGTGGTATATACCTCAGTTGCTCCTCGGCCACAACATTGAAGCCAGCTCCATCCCGGCCAGGAGAAAATGACGACTGATCATCCACACGAGATGTCCCGCCAAGCCTCGATTTTGACCGGAAATGCCAGGAATGAGGCTTGATTACTGATGATGAAAAGCATAAAAGCTAGTGAATTTTCCTAGTGCGGCGGTTTGCTGCAGATTTGCGGCAGAGTTGTCCGGGGGATGCTTCAGGGTGTTTGGAGGTCCGGTCACCATGGCTTTTCAGTCCACAACATGACGGAGTTCGTTGATGGAGTATTCAATCGACCAAAAGGATCTCGACGAGATCGAAACAGTCCTGCAGGACGACCTGATGCGTATCGGGGTCCACTGTGCCATTCTGATCGACCTGGCAGGGAACATCATCGTCAGCCTGGACACAGGGAACAAGCGCCACGATATCTACTCCCTTGCCGCCCTGGCTGCCGGAAATTTCGGAGCCGTGAACGAGATGGCCAGGATGGTCGGAGAGGAGGATTTCTCTCTGCTCTTTCACAAGGGCAAGAAGGGGAACATCCATTTCAGCAAGGTCTCGGATGATTTTCTGCTGGTCACCACATTTGGCGAGGACATTTCGCTTGGGTTCTTGCGGCTCAAGGTCAATGAAGCCATCGAAAAGATAACCAAGACCATCTCCGACTGATGCCCTGTCCGATGCAGCGAACCTTCATCTGTCGATTTCGGCGAGGATGCGGCCAGTATGGCTTTTATTAATCTGAAGAAGAAGGAAGTTCAGGCCAAGATCGTCTACTACGGCCCCGGCCGGGGGGGCAAGACC
Organism: uncultured Desulfohalobiaceae bacterium; assembly: GCA_964618595.1. Taxonomy (GTDB): domain Bacteria; phylum Desulfobacterota; class Desulfovibrionia; order Desulfovibrionales; family CAZUBS01; genus CAZUBS01. Next base: position 684 of record CAZUBS010000074.1, on the reverse strand, counting down.
ACCAACCTGCGCTATATCCACAACAAGTTCCAGGACAGGATCAACACCAAGATGGTGGAGATCAAGACCTCGGGGGACCGCACCCTGTTCTTTGATTTCCTGCCTTTCAACATCGGCAAGATATCCGGATACGACGTCAGGATCCAGCTCTATACCGTGCCCGGGCAGGTCAAGTACAACGCCACCAGGAGGCTCGTGCTCAAGGGGGTTGACGGGGTGGTGTTCGTGGCGGATTCCATGGAGGTCAGGAAGAATCAGAACATCGAGTCCCTGAAAAATCTCGAGGAGAACCTGACCAGCTACGACAAGGATATTGCAACCATTCCGCTGGTCATCCAGTACAACAAGCGCGACCTGGCCAGGCAAGGCATTCCGCTTCTCTCCGTTGACACCTTGCAGGGCACGTTGAACTCCAGGCTTCAGGTCCCCTTTTTCGAGGCCAGCGCCATGACCGGGATGAACGTGGTCCCCACATTGAAAAAAATCATTCTTTTGACCATGATATCCCTGAAAAAAATGCTGCAATGAGGAGGTCCCCCCGTGACTGACCACAACAAAGATTCCATGACCGATGAGCTCGAGACCAGGCTTGAGGACTTGTTTGCAGAGTCCGAGGAGGTCTACGGGGAGGAGATCGCGGATCAGGGCGCAGCAGGTGTTGACTCTCCACTGACAGGCCTCAAG
>CAZUBS010000073.1:0-8042 GCA_964618595.1 uncultured Desulfohalobiaceae bacterium | reverse complement strand
AAGTGGCTGGAGACCCAACGGCCCGGAAAGCTCTACACCATGGCGGACATGGTGGCAGCACATTGAGAATGCCCGCTGGACTTCGTTGCTCGGGCAGGTCGAAACCTCACCGTATTGAGATACGCCTCGGTCTCGACCTGCCCTCGCGCCTTGCCAGCGAACATTCTCAACGCACTGCAGATTTCGGGGAGGATCGAAGCCGGGCACCCTTTTTCCCTGCCCTCTGGGCCTCTTTCTTCTGACTCCACGCGGGCGCCCGTCCGATCGGTCCCATCGGTCCTATCCGTCCTATCGGTCCCATCTCCCGGGCGCCCGCTCTTTTTCCCGTCCCGCGACCAGAAAGTTCTGCCGAATGCGCGATTTCACCATCCAGGCCAGGGCTGGCCAGCTGGGTTTTGGTGATTATACTGCTCCCCAGCCACTGATTTCCAAGACAACCTCTGGCGGACCGAGTCCGCCGTTATTCCATGCATGGAGACCACATCCGCATGACCAACGACGAAATGCAGTCCAAGATCAGCGCCGTGATCGAAACCGCCGGTCAGGTGGTGCTGGGCAAGGAAAAGCAGGTCAGGCTGTCCCTGGCCTGCCTGCTGGCCCGGGGGCACCTGCTCATCGAGGACCTTCCGGGCATCGGCAAGACCACCCTGGCCCACGCCCTGGCCAGATTGCTGGGCCTGGAGTTCCAGCGGGTGCAGTTCACCAGCGACCTGCTGCCGGGCGACGTGCTCGGGGTTTCCGTGTTCGAGCAGGACACGGGGAGCTTTGCCTTCCACCCCGGGCCGGTCTTCTCCCAGGTGGTCCTGGTGGACGAGATCAACAGGGCCACCCCCAAGACCCAGAGCGCCCTGCTGGAGTCCATGGAGGAGGGGCAGGTGACCATCGAGGGCCGGACCCGCCCCCTGCCCAGGCCGTTTTTCGTCATGGCCACCCAGAACCCGCTGGAGCAGGCCGGGACGTTCCCCCTGCCCGAATCGCAGCTGGACAGGTTCCTGATGCGCATCTCCCTGGGGTATCCCGACCGGGCCTCGGAAAAGGCCCTGCTGACCGGTCCGGACAGGCGCGAGCAGGCCGCGGAGCTGGCGCCCGTTCTGGGCGCTCAGGAGATCATGGCCATCCAGGCCCGGGTGGTTCAGGTGCATGCCTCCGATGCCCTGGTGTCCTACGTGCAGGACCTGATGCAGTTCTCCCGGAGAAGCGGCCACTTTCTGAACGGTTTGTCTCCCCGGGCGGGCCTGGCCCTGGTGCACTCGGCCCAGGCCATGGCATTCATGGACACGCGCGATTATCTCCTGCCCGAGGATGTGCAGGAGGTGCTTCCCTGGGTGGTCTCCCACCGCCTGGTTCCGGCAGCCGGGGACACCGCTTTTTCAGGGCGCGGCGCCCCTGAGCTGCTGCTTGAAAACGTGCCGGTCCCCTGAAGCCTTTTCCTGCCAGACCAATGAAAGCTCCCTCGTTCAAAGGCCTGCGCCGGCTGCTCACAGGACCTGAGCCGAACACGGAACCAGCTATCCTCGACCACCGGCGTGTCTTCATCATGCCCACCCGGATGGGCGCGCTCATGTTCGGGGTGCTCCTGGTCATGGTGCTCGGGGGGATCAACTACGAGAACAACCTCATCTTTGCCACGGCCTTCCTCCTGGCCGCAACCACGGTGGTGTCCATGCTGCACACCTACCGCAACCTGGTCGGGCTGGGGGTGACCGCGCTGCGGTCCGGGCCGGTATTTGCTGGTGAGAAGGGTCGGTTCACGGTCCTGCTGGACAATTCCGGGGAGCGGGCCAGACATGCAGTGTCCGTGTCCGCGGCCAAAGGGCAGGCCCGGGACAGGACCGACGTGGCCCCGGGTGAGCCCGCCGAAGCCGTCCTCCCCGTCCCGACGTCCGCCAGGGGCCGGCTCGGACTCGGCAGGATCGAGGTTGCAACCACCTTCCCCCTGGGGTTGTTCCGGGCCTGGTCGGTTCTCCACCCACCGGCAGAATGCCTTGTCTATCCTGTTCCGGAAGCAGAGGGGTCGGGGCTGCCCCAGGAAAGGGCGGACGACCGGGACATCGACCAGCAGCAGCCCGGGGGTGCGGGCGTGGAAGAGTTCCACGGGATCCGTGACTACCAGAGCGGTGACTCCTACCGCAGGGTCCACTGGAAGGCGGTTTCCCGTGGGCTGGGCATGCAGACCAAGGAGTTTTCCGGCACTGCGGCCCAGACCCTGTGGCTCGATTTTTCCGAGCTTGCCCCCCTGGACAGCGAGGCCCGTCTGTCCAGGCTGACCCGACAGGTCCTGACGGCACATTCCCGGCGCTCACCATACGGCCTGCGGCTTCCGGGGGTGACCATCCCTCCGGATCACGGCCTCTCCCACAAGCACAGATGCCTCGCCGCCCTGGCGCTCTGGGGGGAGGGGTCGGCACACCCCTCCGGATGACCGTTGATGGGATGACGCTTTGATGCAAGTTCAACTTCCAGAGACTCTACGCGGCTTCCCTATCCTCCGTGGCTTTGGGCGCTTTACAGAGCAACGGGCCACTCTGGCCATATTGCTGGCGGCCATGGTGGCCCTGGTTCCTCACATGGGGCACCTGCCACTCTGGGTGTCGCTGTTCTGCCTTGGAATTCTGGGCTGGCGGGCCGGAATGGAGCTGTGGGCCTGGAAAGCGCCCCGGCGCATGATCCTTGTTCTGCTGGCGGCTCTCGGGACCATCGGGGTGGTGCTGACCTATGGCCGGCTGCTCGGACGGGAGCCCGGCGTGGCGCTCCTGGCCGCAATGCTGGCCCTCAAGCCTCTGGAGATCAAAAACCACCGCGACCGCATGGTCACCCTGTTCCTGTGTTACTTCATGAGCGTGACCCTGGCTCTGTTCCACCAGAACCTGGCCACGGCCGTGGTCATGCTGACCGGGCTGCTGTGCATTACCGGCGTCCTGGTCACGGTCAACACCCCGACGCTGGGGCTTTTGTCCGGGATGCGCCAGGCAGGTGCACTGGTGCTGCAGGCCCTGCCCCTGGCCGCGCTCTTTTTCTTCCTCTTCCCCCGCCTTCCCGGGAGCCTCTGGGGGGTGCCGGAGCAGAGCACCAGGGCCGTGTCCGGATTGAGCGAAACCTTGTCCTTCGGCAGCATCAGCTCCCTGGCCCTGTCCGGCGAGACAGCCTTTCGGGCCGCGTTCGAGGACGAGGTGCCCGCACCAGAGGATCTCTACTGGCGCGCCCTGGTGCTGACCGAGTTTGACGGGAGAACCTGGAGCGCTTCGCAACGGTCCAGGGATGCTGCCGCAGCGGTCGAGCCACCCGACATCCGCCCCGTGCGCTACAGCGTGACCCTGGAGCCCCATCAGAAGCGCATGCTCATGGCCCTGGACTACCCAGCGGCAGAGCCGCCCGGGACAGAGCTGCTGCAGGGCCTGGTGCTGCGCTCCTCCAGCCCGGTGCACAAGCGGGTGCGCTACCAGATGGAATCCTATCCAACTATGGTTCCTGATGACCACCCCGGGCAAGGCGGGTCACAGTCCATGCGCATCCATGGCCGGAGCAATCCAGAGGCCTTTGCCCTGGCCCGTTCCTGGGTGACGGACAACCCGGAATCGCCACAGGAGGTGGTAGGGCAGGCCCTGGACTACTTTCGTGACACTGGGTTCCGCTACACACTGAACCCGCCGTTGCTGGGGGAATCCGCAGTGGACGACTTCCTGTTCCGCACCCGGCAGGGCTACTGCGGCCACTACGCATCCGCCTTTTCCTGGTTGATGCGGGCGGCCGGGATCCCTTCCCGGGTGGTGGCGGGCTACCAGGGCGGGACCTTCAACCCGGTGGGGGGGTACCTGATCGTACGGCAGTCAGACGCCCATGCCTGGTCCGAGGTCTGGATGGAACCGCTCGGCTGGGTCAGGGTGGATCCGACAGCGGCGGTTGCCCCGCTGCGCATCCAGGAAGGCGTGACCTCGGTTGTTCCCCAGGTGGACAGGGTCCCGCTGTTCGGCTTTACCGACGGAGCCATGTACGAGTGGCTGCGCCGGGCCCGTTTTCGGGTCGACGCCCTGTACAACGCCTGGAACCAGTGGGTGCTCTATTACGATTTTTCACGTCAGGGCAGCCTGTTGTCCAAGCTGGGGCTGGGGCGCAATATCTGGCAGGCATTCTCCCGGGTGGTGCTGCTCGGATCCGGCCTGTTCGTGCTGTTCATGGCCTGCATGGGGGTGTGGCTGATGCGCGGCAGGCGAAAGGGCCGGGACGAGGTTGTTGATCTGTTCAGGAAATTTCAGGACCGGCTGGAGCGGGCCGGCATCGAGGTGTCCGCGCACGAGGGACCCCGGGCCCTCGAGCACCGGGTGGCTGCGCTGCGGCCTGATATCGAGCCGGCAGTGCGGTGCATCGTCTCCCTGTACGTGAGCCTGCGGTACAAGCAGGATTCCGGTTCGGTGGATCTGTGGGAGCTCAAAAAGGCCGTGCAGGGGTTTCGGCCCTCCCGCCGGCCCTCTGAACAGGTTGCTGCGGCATGTGGATCACGGTAAGGACCTGTTGTGACCTTCAGCGAAGACAGGGGTGCTTCAGAGGCCATGACTCTGCACACGCGACAAGGTAGCCACCTTGCATGGGCTGCGGCGGCCATGCTTGGTCTTGCAGCCGTCCTGTTCCGGGTTTTTCCAGGGACGTGCGCCGAGATTTCGTGGCAGCACCTGGACCGCGGGCTCGATCTGCTGGTCCATCAATCCGCAGGCACCAGGCAGGCAATGCCCGACCTGGTCCTGTTGCGCATCGACCCCCGGGAGCACGAGTTCCACCTCCTGACCGCCGGGGAAGAGCAGGGCCAGCCCCTGGGGATTGACGAGTGGGTGCGTTCCCACGGCCTGGTGGCCGCCATCAACGCCAGCATGTACTGGGAGGACCAGTCCACCAGCACCGGGTATATGCGCAACTACGGCCACCTCAACAACTCCCGGGTCCACCCCTGGTTCGGGGCCTTTTTCGTAGCCAACCCCAAGACCGCGGGCCGGCCCGCGGCCAGGGTCATCGACCGCAAGGCCGGGGAGGACTGGCCCGAGGTGCTGGAAGGCTATGAAACCGTTGTCCAGAACTACAGGATCATCGGCAGTGACGGCAGCAACGCCTGGCTGGAGAACTCCAAGCGGTTCAGCATCGCGGCGGTCGGCGAGGACAGCCGCGGGAACATCCTGTTCATCCTGAGCCTTTCTCCGCGACAGGTCCGGGATCTGGGAACATATCTGCTCGACCTCCCCCTGGACATGCGCACCACCATGTACGTGGAAGGCGGTGCCTCGGCCAGCCTGTACGTCAAGGCCGGTGACTTCGAAGCCGGCTGGGCCGGTCTGGACGAGCTTTCCTTCTGGCCCACGGCGCACCATTCCTACCGGGCCGTGCCCAATGTCATCGGTATCCTGAAGAAGAACGTCTCCCCTGGTGTCGACCCTGAGGGCGATCCTGATGCCGATCCTGATGAAGAAGGCAACCCGCCCGGGTGGGACACTGAGAAATCAAACCAATGAGGGAGTAACCATGCCCAAGGCCTTCCGTGCTGTCACACATGTTCTGTGCCTGCTGGTGCCTGCCGTGTTCCTGGCCTTGCTTTCCGCGCCTGCGGCCCAGGCCCGGGATCAGGACCTGGCCGACAGGATTCAGCGCCAGTACGAGTCCATTGCCAGCTTCACGACCGATTTCGTCCAGGTCCTGACCAATGCGGCCAGCGGCGAAAGCGAGGTCAGGACCGGGACCATATTTTATCAGCATCCCCGGCTCATCCGCTGGGAGACGGAAGAACCGGAGCAGGAGCTGTTGCTGGTCGGCAAGGAGCGGGTCTGGCAGTTCTTTCCCGAGGAGGAGGTGGCCTACAGGTACCAGGTGGACCAGATCTTCCAGTCCAAGACCATGCTGCGCTTCATTTCGGGGGAAGCAAACTTAAAGCAGGACTTTAAGCTCGAAGAGGTTGGAGAGGAGCAGGGCTGGACAAAGATCAAGCTGATCCCCAAACGGGCCGAGCCCGGTCTGGTGCTGGCCTATCTGTGGATCGAGCCGGACACGGCCCTGCTGCGGCAAATCCTGCTGGTCGACTTTTTCGGCAACGGCAACCAGCTGACCCTGGACGACATCGAGCGCGACATCTCCCTCGACCCGTCCCTGTTCACCTTCAGCCCGCCCGCACATGTCGAGGTGCTGGAAAATCCAGCCGGGCCGGAGTCGTAGGAGAGGGGAGGGGTCCACAAAGAGTGCGGCAAGGGCAACGGCACCCAGCCCTTACAACCCCACGGAGCGCTTGAGGCTGGCAAGCTCCGCCGCAGTCAGGTGACGCCATTTGCCCGGAGGCAGGTTTCCGAGCGTAAGGGGCCCCTGCCGGACCCGTTTCAGGCGCTTGATGGTCAGCCCCAGGTCACGGCACATGCGTCTGATCTGACGGTTCAACCCCTGAATGAGCTCCATTTCGAGCAGAGTCTCGTCCGGCCCGCCCCTGAGCTGTCTGACCTTGGCCGGGGCCAGCTTCTCCCCCTCCCGCAGGACCATGCCCCGGGACATGGTCTGCAGCACTCCGGGCTCCACAGGACCGGCGACCAGGATCTGGTAGACCTTGGGCACGTGCCAGCGGGGGTGGGTGAGCCGGAACAGGAGCTCGCCCTCGGTGGTCATGACCAGCAGGCCCTCGGACATGGCGTCCAGCCTGCCCGCCGGCACCACGCGACGCTTTGCCATCTCGGGCGGAAGCAGGTCCATGACCGTGCTCCGGCCCTCAGGGTCGCTGACAGTGGTCACCACGCCCACGGGCTTGTGCACCATGATGGTTGCCGGCTCTGGGGCGTGGCCGACAACGAAGCTGCGCTCCCCCACCTGGACGCGGTCACCCGGGGCCACGGCCATGCCCAGCTCCCGGGCCGGCCTGTTGTTGACCGTAACCTTCCCTCCTGAAATGAGGCGGTCGGCCTGTCTCCTGGAGCAGACGCCGGCCTGGGCCAGGGCCTTGTTCAATCGTATCCTGCCGGTTCCTGCGGCTGTGGTGTCCGGTTTGGGCGGCATGCGCATCATATCCTGATGACCTTGTCGGCCAGCTGGCAGCTGGTCACAATGTCCAGCATGTTCGTGGTCTGGCCCACGGCCTTGGTTTTGGTCAGGCCGAAGAACTCCAGGCAGGTGCCGCAGACCAGGATGGAAACCCCTGCCCGGTCGAGCTTTTCCAGCGATTCCAGGGCGGGGCTGCCGGCCACGGCCAGCGTGACACCGCTGTTGACCAGCACGAGACGCCACAGCTCCGGGCCCATCTCCGGCAGGGTGGCCAGGAGGTTGTGCATCAGCCTGGCGCCCAGCTCGTCGTTGCCCGAGCCCATGGTGCCGGAGGGAATGAAGACCAGGGTCTTGCCGGGTCCGGCCGGGCCGTGGATCTCCTGCTCGTCCAGGGGCGCGCAGACCCGGCACTCGGCCGGCGCACCAGACCCCTTGCCGGCCGTGATCCGAAACGAGCCGTTGTCCGGCTCGACAGAGGTTATTGTGTAGCCCTTGCTGGCGAGGAAACGGGACACGTTCTCCCTGGCCGGGTCGTTGTCCACAACCACCACCAGCTCGTCCGGTGCGGATTCCTCGATGCAGCGCTTGCAGCGCAGCACGGGCTGGGGGCAGGGCAGCCCCTGGCATTCCAGCATGATTTCTGCCATTCTCTGGCCTCCTTTTTCAGGAGCAGACATGTTTTTCCCCTGAGGGTCAAATAGATAAAGTTATGGGAAATTTCTGGTTACGATAGAAAAAGGTTATGGGCGTTTTGTATGGATTTTTGATTTTAGGGTGATTCAGTGTTTTTACCAGTTGCTGGTTTTCTTTTAAAAGACTTGAAAAAAGAAAGAGTTTCGTCCCTGCGGGACGAGGTACTTTTTTGCTGGTCCGAAGAAAAGGATGAGGGATGAAGGATAAAGGATAAAGGATGAAATAAAGACAGCAAAGACGATAAATATGAACTTTTCAATTCATCCTTCATCCTTTTGACTTCATCCTTAAAATTAACCCCGGCCGATTCCACAAAGGCTTCCTCCGGGTCTGGCGGGACCGCAGCAAGGCCC
>CAZUBS010000072.1:0-8116 GCA_964618595.1 uncultured Desulfohalobiaceae bacterium | reverse complement strand
GAGGGCGTGCGGGGGGTAGGCCGGGGGCGGGACGTCAGGGGTGCGCGGGACGACAAAACCCGGCGCACCCCCGGGCTCGGCCGCGGTCGCGGCCTGGTTCAGCCCGTGCAGGGCGCCGCAGTGGCGCTCATTGGGCAGCCGGTGGTTGGCCACGGGCAGCAACATCAAATCCAATTACTCGAGCACGATCCACAAGGTCTTCACGGCCCGCTTGAGAAACGAGGTGAAGCAGCGCTCGAACCCGTACCCGCCCTCCTTGAGCAGCAGGGCCGCCCGGTGCGCCTCGGCCTCCCCTTCAGGGGTCAGGCCCACGTCGGTCCAGCCGGTAAAACGGTTCTCCTTGTTCCAGACGCTTTGTCCGTGACGCAGCAACACAAGTGTGGGCATCGGGGGTGTCCTTTGGTTTCACACTTCTTTTCAATCACTATCGGTATCGGTATCGGTATCGAAATCGAAAAAAACCGCAAGAGGCGAAGCAACTCATCCTAGACAGTCTAGCCGGCGTTCCGCTCCACTTCTGGCAGGGGCGCGTGGCGCGCGCCCTTCTTCGGCCCGTCCCTGCCGCCCGCGGATTGTTGATCTTCCCTGTCCCTCGGGGCAGACTGGTATCGAGCATGTCGGTCTTCGCATAGCTGTCACAGAACTACGTGAACATCCGGACGCGATTGCAATTTCGTTTTCAAACGATAAGGAGATTCCATGAGCCTCTTTTCAAAGGAACCGGGCACCAAGACCGGAAAGAACGATGCCGGCGACTGGTTCATCCCCAAGGACCAGCACGACGCCCTGCGCAAGGTCTTCGCCGACCTGGACAAGCCCGTGGCTCTCCGGGTTTACACCCGGGACGGGGTGAACGACGCCTACAACGACTTCGTGCGCAAGTTCCTGCGTGACCTGGAACGGCTCGAGGACAAGATCAGCGTGGCCTGGCACGACCTGGACGCCGGGTCCGCCAAGGAGCTCGGAACCGAAACCTCGCCGGTGGTCCTGATTCAGCCCGGGACCTACCATATCCGCTTCCTTGGCGCCCCGGCCGGCGAGGAGGGCCGCTCCTTCCTCCAGGCCGTCCTGCTGGCCTCCACGGGAAAGCCCCACCTTGCTGAAACCACCCGCCACCTGCTGGACAGTCCCACGGAGAAGCGCCACGTGCGCGTCTTCGTCAGCGTGTCCTGCCCTTACTGCCCGGGCCAGGCGCTCAACGCGGTCAAGGCGGCCGTGGCCCGGCCCGACCTTGTGTCCGTGGACATCGTGGAGACCTCGGAGAATCCGGATCTCTCCGGACGCTTCCAGGTAGGCGCGGTCCCCCACACCGTGATCAACGACACGAGCCTGACCAAGGGGCTGGTGCCCGAGGAGCTCTTTGCTGCCGAGCTGGTCACCCTCGAACCCGCCGAGACCTTCCTGGAGCGGGAGGACGGCCAAGCCCGGGAGGTGGACGTGGTCGTGGTCGGGGCCGGGCCCGCCGGGCTGACCGCGGCCATCTATGCCGAGCGGGCGGGTCTGCGCACCGTGGTCCTGGAGAAGTCCATCATCGGCGGCCAAGTGGCCGTGACCCCGCTGGTAGAGAACTACCCGGGCTTTTCCTCCATTGCCGGCAAGAACCTCATGGACATGATCGAGTCCCAGGCCCGCCAGTACACCGACATCCACGAAGGCGAGGAGGTTGTCGAAGTCAAGGTGGGCAAGCGCATCGAGACCCTGACCAGCCGGGGCCGCTACCTGTCCAGGGCGCTGATCTTCGCCACCGGCTCCAAATGGAAGAAGCTGGGCGTGCCCGGGGAGGAACGCCTGTTCGGAAAGGGCGTGGGCTACTGCGCTGCCTGCGACGGCTACCTGTACAAGGGCAAACGGGTCCTCATCGTGGGCGGCGGGAATACCGCCCTGGACGACGCCCTGTACCTGAAGAACATCCAGTGCCAACCCACCATCATCCACCGCCGCGACGCCTTCCGGGCCGAAAAGTACATGCAGGACGCCGTGGCCGCGGCCGACATCCCGGTGCTCTGGAACACCGAGGTGGAGGAGGTCCTGGGCCAGGACTCGGTCACTGCCGTGCGGGTCCGGGACAACACCACGGGCGAAACCGGGGAGTTGCCCGCCGAGGCCGTCTTCTTCGCCGTTGGCGAGGACCTCAACTCCCAGCTGGCCAAGGACATCGGGGTGGCCACGAACGAACACGGAGCCATCGTCGTCGACCGGACCGCCCGCACCAACATCCCCCGCATCTACGCCGCGGGTGACGTTACCGGCGGCGTCAACCAGATCGTGACCGCCGTTGGCGAAGGCTCCATCGCCGCCACCTCCGCCTACCAGGACATCACCAAGGCCCCCAAGCCGCAGAAGTAGTACGGCAGGCGCTCCGGCTTCCGGAGTGGACCAAGTGGACGTGGTGGACCAAAGACACAGGCCGGGCTTGCTGGTCTTCACTGTCCACTGAGTCCACTCCGTCCACCACGTCCACTCCTTCCACTCCGCTCACATCGGGGACCTGTCTCGTCCTCCTCACCGGCCTCGCTCCGCACCGTTCACATAGTCGAGAACAGATACTATTTATCTTTGAAAAATATCTTCTTTGATTTTTTCAAAAATATGGGTACAAGGATTCCATAACGATCATTGTTCCCGGAGTCTGGTGTTTGAACAATGGGCACAAACCGGAGCCTTCGAGTCGATTTGCACCTCATCATGATCACTGTCACGGCAACGCAAGACCAAGGTTTTTATTTGGCAACGCGACACTGTATTACATCCTCTGCCTGAAACAGCAACCCCGGAATGAAATGATCACCTACGACCACGTCACCAAGATCTTCGGGGCTGGCAAGACCGCGGTCACCGCCCTGGACGATGTCAGCTTCAGCATTGAAAAAGGGGAGACCGTCATTTTCCTGGGGCCGTCGGGGTGCGGCAAGACCACAACGCTGCGCCTGACCAACAAGCTGGACTCCATCACCCGGGGGACCATCACCGTGGACGGGCAGGACATCACCCAGATGGACGCGGTCAGGCTGCGTCAGTCCATGGGCTACGTGATCCAGGAGATCGGGCTCTTCCCCAACAAGACCATCGCCCAGAACATCGCCGTGGTGCCTCGGATGCTGGGCTGGGGCAAGCAGCGCATCAGCGACCGCATCGACGAGCTGCTGGCCATGGTCAAGCTCGACCCGGAGATCTACCGCGACCGCTACCCGGCCGAGCTCTCCGGGGGGCAGCAGCAGCGCGTGGGCGTGGCCAGGGGCCTGGCCGCCGACCCGGACATCCTGCTCATGGACGAGCCCTTCGGCGCCATCGACCCCATCAACCGCGAGCAGATCCAGGACGAGTTCCTGCGGGTCCAGGGCAAGCTGAAAAAGACCATTGCCTTTGTCTCCCACGACATCCACGAGGCCATCAAGATGGGCGACAAGATCGCCCTGTTCAACGAAGGCAAGCTCATCCAGTACGACACCCCCGAGATCATCCTCACCCAGCCCAAGAACAAGTTCGTGGCCGACTTTGTGGGGGCGGACCGGGCCCTGAAAGTCCTGGGGCTGATGCGCACCAGGGACGCCATGAACCGCTCACCCAGGAATACCCTCAAGGGGGAAGTCCCCGCCCCTCAATCCCTGAAGACCATGGAGGAGAGGAACATCCGCTACGGGATCGTGCTCGAGAAGGGCAAGCCCCTGGGGTACGTCAAGCCCCGGGATCTCAAATACGAGGAAGGGCCGACCCGGGACCAGGTCTCGCGTTTCCCGGTCTTTTCCGAGGAACGGCAGACCTTGCGGGACGTCCTGTCCATCCTGCTCATGTACGACATGCTGATCGTGCCGGTGGTGGACGATTCCGGGGATTTCATCGGCACCATCAGCCTGCACGACATCCAGAAGTCGATTCTTTCCGTCTACTCGGACGAGTCGGCTGCAACCACCGGGGCAGAGGGCTGATCCATGGACCTCATCCAGTTCCTGCAGAGCAATTGGGACAAGACCCTCTTCCTGACCGGCGAGCACATCTGGATCGTGGGGGTCTCCCTGGTCCTGGCCACCCTGATCGGGGTGCCCATCGGGGTGCTCATCACCAAGAACGAAAATCTTGCCCAGCGGGTCATCAACGGGGCCAACATCTTGATGACCATCCCCTCCATCGCCCTCTTCGGCCTGATGCTTCCCTTCCTCTCCCTGTTCGGGCACGGCCTGGGCAAGGTCCCGGCGGTCATCGCCCTGGTCCTGTACAGCCAGCTGCCCATCATCCGCAACACCTACACGGCCATCAAGAACGTGCCGCCTTCGGTGGTCAATGCCGGGCGGGGCATGGGCATGTCCAACTGGATGCTGCTCAAGGAGGTGGAGATCCCCATTGCCATACCGGTCATCCTGGCCGGTCTGCGCACCGCAGCGGTCATGAACATCGGCATTGCGGCCATTGCCGCCTACATCGGGGCAGGCGGTCTTGGGGTGTTCATCCAGCAGGGCATCGACCGGGTCTACGGCGAGATGATCGTGGCCGGCGCCCTGCTCGTCTCCATCTTCGCCATCCTGGTGGACGGGGGCATGGCCTTTCTTGAGCATGCCATCACCCCCAAGGGCATTAAAATCGGAAGGAAGCTGGGACGATGAACCCGCTGCGCAAGCTCTACCACTTCTTGCTGTTCGCGCTGCTCGTCACGGGCGGCATCATTGCCGAACGGGTCGGCCTGGTCGAGTACCTGTCCGACCCCTACGAGTACCCCTACATCCTGAACCTTGTCCGGCAGCATCTCTACCTTGTCGCCGTGAGCATGCTCCTGGCCACTGCCTGCGGAGTCACCGTGGGCATCCTGTTCACCCGCAAACGGCTCAAGCCCTATGCGGGCATGGTCATGTACTTCGTGGGACTGGGCCAGACCATCCCGTCCCTGGCCGTGCTGGCCCTGGCCATGAGCTTTCTGGGCATCGGCAGCAGGACCGCCATCTTCGCCCTGTTCGTCTACTCCATCCTGCCCATCGCCCGGAACACCCTGGCCGGGATCACCGCCGTGCCGCCGGCCATGATCGACGCGGCCAAGGGCATGGGCATGCCCAGCTGGCGCATCCTGCTGGAGGTCGAGCTGCCCAATGCCATGCAGGTCATGCTGACCGGTTTCCGGGTGGCCCTGGTCATCAATATCGGAACCGCAGCCCTGGCCTACCTCATCGGGGCCGGGGGCCTGGGTGACCTCATCTTCACCGGCATCAACCTCATGCAGACCGAAAAGCTGCTGGCCGGTGCCCTGCCCACCATTCTGCTGGCCCTGGGAGGGGACTTTTTGTGCGGTCTCCTGGGGCTGGCCCTGATCTCCAAGGGGCTGCGGCTCTCCGAGCAATAGCCCTGTCACGCAACAAACACGGAGGCTTTCATGAAAAACGCCATGAAACTTGTAACTACTTTCCTGTGCACGCTGGCTCTTGTCCTGGCGGCCATGCTCCCTGCGGCCACGGCTGAAAAGTCCGTGACCGTGGGCGGCAAGAACTTCACCGAGCAGTACATCCTGGCCGAGCTGGCCGGCATCCTGCTGGAGCAGAACGGCTTCGACGTGACCCTGAAAACCGGGGTGGGGACCAACATCGCACGCCAGTCGCTGGAGAACAAGCAGATCGACCTCTATTACGAGTACACGGGCACGGCCTACACCCTGTTCTACGAGCAGGACGACCAGGAGATCATGAGTGATCCCGAGAAGGTCTACCAGTGGGTCAAGGAGGCTGATGCAAAAAAAGGCCTGGTCTGGCTCGAGCCGGTCAAGTTCAACAACACCTACACCCTGATGATGCGCAAGGACCATGCCGACGAGCTGGGCATCGCCTCCATCTCCGACCTGTCCGGCCATGTCAGCGACAACCCGGATGATCTGGTGTTTGGGGTCGGTTCGGAGTTTTGGGAGCGCCCCGACGGCTTCAAGGCCCTCATGAAGACCTACAGCCTGCGCATCCCCCCGGGGCAGGTCAAGAAGATGTCCCTGGGGCTGACCTACAAGGCCCTCCTCGAAGACCAGGTGGACGTGGCCATGGGCTTTGCCACCGACGGCCGCATCGCAGCCTTCGGACTGGTCAACCTGGACGACAACAAGAGCTTCTTCCCAGTCTACAACCCCTGCCCGGTGGTGCGCAAGGAGGTCCTGGACACATACCCTGAGATCCAAGACGCCCTCAGGCCCCTGGCCGAAGCCATCAGCACCGAAAAGATGCAGCAGATGAACAAGGCCGTGGACGTGGACCACAAGGAGGAGCGGGCCGTGGCCGAGCAGTTTATCGAGGACAATCTGTAGCGGCGGAGAAGTGACGCTTCGGCGCCTCTGGCTTGGCCGGAGGCGCCTTTTTTTTGTGGACGGAGTGGGATTGGTGGATGAAGTGGGCGCAGTGGACAGGAAGCGCAAAAGGCATTCTTTGCTTTTCGTCAACAAAGTCCACTGCGTCCACTCCGTCCACTTCCTTTCCCCCCGGCATTTGACCTCCACGAGCCGGTCCATGTACAACCCCTCCCATGCGACTCCTCGTCACCGGCGGCTGCGGCTTCATCGGCTCCAACTTCTGCCACTTCATGCTCGGCAAGTACCCCCACGTGCGCCTCATCAACGTGGACAAGCTGACCTATGCCGGAAACGCCATGAACACGGCGCCCCTGGAGGAACGGTACCGCGACCGCTACCACTTCCTGCACGCGGACATCGCCGACCCCGAGGCCATGGACCGGGCCTTTGCAAAGCACCGCATTGAAGCGGTGGTCAACTTCGCGGCCGAGTCCCACGTGGACCGCTCCATTGACGACGCCGCCCCCTTCATCACCACCAATGTGCAGGGCACTCAGGTCCTGCTGGACTGCTCCCGCCGGCACCAGGTGCAGACCTTTGTCCAGGTGTCCACCGACGAGGTGTATGGCACCCTCGGGCCTGAGGGCAGGTTCACCGAGCAGATGCCCCTGGCCCCGAACAGCCCCTACTCCGCCTCCAAGGCCGCCGCCGACCTGCTGGTCCGGGCCTGGGTGGAGACCTACGGCCTGCACGCGGTCGTCACCCGCTGCTCCAACAACTACGGCCCCTACCAGTTCCCGGAGAAGCTCATCCCCCTGATGATCACCCTGGCGCTCAAGGGAAAGCCCCTCCCCGTCTACGGTGACGGCCTGCACGTGCGCGACTGGATCTATGTCGAGGACCACTGCCGCGGGGTGGACCTGGCCCTGCGGCGGGGGCGTTCCGGCGCCGCCTACAACTTCGGGGGGGATGCCGAGCTGGCCAACATCGACCTGGTGCGCACCCTGCTCGAACAGCTGGGCAAACCAGAGAGCCTGATCCGCTTTGTCAAGGACCGCCCGGGCCACGACCGCCGCTACGCCATGGACTTCTCCCTGGCCAGGCAGGAGCTGGGCTGGGAACCGCAGGTCAGCTTCGAAGCGGGGCTTCGCCGCACCATTGCCTGGTACCTGGAAAATACGGAGTGGCTCAAAAGTGTGCAGAGCGGGGCGTACCGCAGCTTCATGGAGCGCTGGTACGACAAGGAGGGCAGACATGGCTGAACCGCGAAACGCCCTGATATTCGGGGGCCGGACCGGCCTGCTCGGGCAGGCCCTGTCCGAGGCCCTGTGCCGCAAGGGCTGGCATGTGACCTGCCCCACCAGCAACGACCTGGACATCTTCGATGCCCATGCCCTGGCCGAGCTGGTCGAGGCCAGCCAACCCGCCCTGGTCTTCAACACCGTGGCCTACACCAACGTGGACCAGGCCGAGGAGGAGCCACAAAAGGCCCCGGAACTGAACAGGACCTTTCCCGCCCCGCTGGCCAGGGGGCCCCAGCCCGCCGGGGGGCCCCCGGGTCCTTACCGCCCCGACCTTTATTTCGACCGGCCCCGCCACGGCCCCCACGTACGCGTACGTGAACCCCGTGGTGGCCGTGGTCCTGCGCTGGCTGCTGGCGGGCGAGCGCATGTCGCCCCGGATCGTGCTGGCGTGCCTGATCATCGTCGGGTCCGTGGCGCTGATCACCAACACGCGGATCCGCCGCCGGGGCTGACCGCCACCGGCGGGGTCGCGTCCCTGGCGGGCGGCCGGAGCGAGCGCGGTGCGCGCTGCGTCCGGAGCGCGGCCGGGCGCTGCGTCCGTCCGTGGTCGCTGGCACGGGACGTG
>CAZUBS010000071.1:0-8128 GCA_964618595.1 uncultured Desulfohalobiaceae bacterium | reverse complement strand
AGAACTACCTGGTCAAACAGGGGATTGCCCCCGAATGGCTGGAAACCATCGGCTACGGCGAGAGTCGTCCGCGACACGACAACTCCACCCCCGAGGGTCGGGCCAAGAACAGGCGTGTGGAGCTGAGCGTCAAGCACTAGCCGGCCTCTGCCCTGAACATCTCACTGTCTTGACCTTTAGAGATGGGGCGGCTCAGCCGCCCCTTTTCCCTTGGTACAGAATCCCTTATGGTCTCAAGATATCAAATGACCGCAGGCGGAGAGCATTCCGCGCGCAAAGGGTTTGAGACAATTGTTCGCCGCCTGACACAGAAGAATCAGGCCGATGAATCCCTGAAGGATCACCATGACCATAAACTCCTGGGTCACTGACGCAACTGCCGGACTGCTGACCGACCTGTACGAGCTGACCATGCTCCAGGCCTACTGGCACAAGGGCATGCACGATAAGGCCGTGTTCAGCCTGTTCACCCGCAAGCTGCCGGCCGGCCGCAACTACCTGCTGGCCTGCGGCCTGGACGATGTCCTGCGCTACCTGGAGAACCTGCGTTTCGACCAGCCCTGCCTGGAGGCCCTGAAGAAGCTGGAGCAGTTCTCGGACGGGTTTCTGGACTGGCTGGCCGATTTCCGCTTCACCGGTGATGTCTGGGCCATGGCCGAGGGCACCCCCTTTTTCCCGGATGAACCCATCCTGGAGGTCCGCGCCCCCATCGACCAGGCCCAGCTGGCCGAGACCTTCGTCATGAACCAGGTCCACCTGCAGACCGTGCTGGCCTCCAAGGCCTCCCGCGTGGTGACCGCGGCCGGTGACAGGGCCGTGGTCGACTTCGGCCTGCGGCGCATGCACGGCACGGATGCCGGGGTCAAGGCGGCCCGTGCCTTCCACATCGCCGGAGTCCACTCCACCAGCAACGTCCTGGCCGGCGCCGTGTACGACATCCCGGTCTCCGGCACCATGGCCCACAGCTTCATCGAGGCCCACGACAGCGAGATGGCCGCATTCAGGGACTTTGCTTCGGTCTACCCGAACACCATCCTGCTGGTGGACACCTACGACACCCTGGACGGGGTACGAAAGGTCATCGAGCTTGCCGGCGAGCTCGGGGACGACTTCCAGGTCCGGGGCATCCGCCTGGACTCCGGTGACCTGGCCGACCTGGCCGTCAAATCCCGCCGGCTGCTGGACCAGGCAGGCCTCGACCAGGTCTCCATCTTTGCCAGCGGCAGCCTGGACGAGCAGCGCATCGCGGAGATGATCGCCCAGGGCGCCCCCATCAGCGGGTTCGGCGTGGGCACGCGCATGGGGGTATCGGCTGACGCCCCCTACCTGGACATGGTCTACAAGCTCACGGAGTACGCGGGCAAAGGGCGGCTCAAGACCTCCTCGGGCAAGCAGACCCTGCCGGGCCAGAAGCAGGTCTTCAGACAGGAGGAGGACGGGGGTGCGCTGCGGGACATCATTGCCCAGCACCACGAAACCCACCCCGGTCGCCCCCTGCTGCGCAAGGTCATGGAGAACGGCAATCGCCTGGAGGCGGGAAAGGTTTCGGTGGATGCGGCCAGGGAGCATTGCCAAGCCGAGCTGTCACGCCTGCCCGGCCGCCTCCTGTCCCTGGAGCAGGCCGAGCCCCCCTACCCGGTCAAGGTCAGCGACCACCTGGCCCGCAAACGGGACGAGGTCAGGGAGCGGGTGAAGAAATAAAAGAAGGAACCTCGAAGTTTTCCAACCCGCACCTGATGGGATCCATGCCTTTTCACGGTCATCCGGCAGAAGACATGGATTCCGGCTCGGGGGCCGGAATGACGGTACATTGGAGCACCGATCTCACATGGCAGCTCTCGGATCAGTCTCCGGTATTTCCAACAAAACGTCGAAGAACCGATGATTTGTAGCCTTCCCCTACAGTAGTGAAAACAGGAGGCGGGTGCTGGGATAGGCCGGATAGGACCGATCAGACGGATAGGACCGATGGGACAGCCTCTTCTCATCCTTCGAACTTCCAACTTCGAACTTCGAACTCCACTCTCCCCCTCTTGCTTCAAGCTTCCAGCTTCAAGCTTCCAGCTACAAGCTTCGAGCTCTGCGCGCGAAAGCGCGCTAATGCACCCCCCGCTTGGACTCCCGGATGACTTCCAGAACCGGGGGCAGCTTGGTCAGCTTCTCGATGGTGCGGTAGAGGTGGTCGGTGTCGTTGACCTCGATGGTGATCACGTTCTCGCTGCGCCCCTCCACGTTGGAGTTGAAATGGCCCGAGTCGATGTTCACGTCCTCGGCGGCCAGCACCTTGCAGATCTCCAGCAGCACGCCCTTCTTGTTCTCCGACAGGATCTTGATGGTGGCCGGAAAGGACTCCTTGGCCTCGCTCTGCCAGGAAACGTCCACCAGCCGTTCCGGCTCCATGCGCTCGACGTTGCTGCAGTCCGCCGCGTGAACGGTCACGCCGCGGCCGCGGCTGATGTACCCGACGATGGGATCTCCGGGCAGGGGCTGGCAGCACTTGGAAAAGCGGATCAGCACATTGTCCACGCCCTTGATGCTGATGCCCTCCCTGGCCCGCTTCTCCCCGGCGGCCGGCTCGGTTCGCTTCTCGCCCGAAGGGGCCTCGGCCCGCTCCCTGGGCGGCTCCTCCCGGGGCACGAGGCGGTTGAGCACCTGCTTGGGGGTGATCTTGGCGTAGCCGACCTGGGAGAGCAGGTCGTCCACTGTCTTGAAGGAGAACTCCGCGGCAATGGGCTCCAGCCCCCCGCTCTTCATGACCTTCTGAAAGTTGACCCCCATGCGCCTGCCCGCCTTTTCCAGCATCTCCCTGGCCAGGGCGATGCTCCTGGCCCTCTCCTCGGTCCGGATCCAGTGCTTGATGCGGGTCCTGGCCTTGGCGGTCTTCACGAACTTGAGCCAGTCCCGGCTGGGTGTCCGGGCGGGGTTGGTGATGATCTCCACCGTGTCCCCGTTCTTGAGCCGGGTGTCCAGGGGCACCAGCCTGCCGTTGACCTTGGCCCCGGAGCAGTGGCTGCCCACCTCGGTGTGGATCAGGTAGGCGAAGTCCACCGGGGTGGCGCCGTCCGGCAGCTCCTTGACCTCGCCCCGGGGAGTGAAGACGTAGACCTCCTCCTGAAAGAGGTCGAAACGCAGGGAGGACATGAACTCCCGGGGGTCCTTGATCTCCTGCTGCCAGTCCATGATCTGCCTGAGCCACTGGAAACGCTCCTCGTCCTTGGCCTTGAAACGGCTGCCTTCCTTGTACTTCCAGTGCGCGGCCACCCCGTACTCGTTGATCTGGTGCATCTCCTCGGTCCGGATCTGGATCTCGATGCGCTCACCCCGGGGACCGATGACCGTGGTGTGCAGGCTCTGATACATGTTGGCCTTGGGCATGGAGATATAGTCCTTGAACCGGCCCGGTACCGGCTTCCATATGGAGTGGACCAGCCCCAGCACGGCATAGCAGTCCTTGACCGTGTCCACGAGCACCCTGAAGGCGATCAGGTCGTAGATCTGGTCGAGGTTGAGGCTCTGCTGCTGCATCTTGTTGTAGATGGAGTAGATGTGCTTCTGCCGGCCGGCCACCCTCCCCTTGATCGCGTTCTTGACCAGGATTTCATCGATCATCTCGGTGACGTGGGCGATGTACTCGAGGCCCAGGGTCTGGTGCTTCTTGATGCCCGTCTCGATCTGATTGTAGAGGTCGGGCTTGAGGTACTTGAGGCTGAGGTCCTCGAGCTGCACCTTGAGGCGGTAGAGCCCGAAACGGTTGGCCAGGGGGCGTAGATGTCCAGTGTCTCCTGGGCCACCAGCCGCTGCTTGACCGATTTCTGGAAACCCAGGGTGCGCATGTTGTGCAACCTGTCCGCCAGCTTGACCATGATGACCCTGAAGTCCTCGGACATGGCCAGCATCATCTTGCGGATGTTCTCGGCCTGCGCTTCCTGGCGGGAGGTGAAGCTCATCTTGCCGATCTTGGTCACCCCGTCCACGATCAGGGCCACCTCTTCGTTGAACTGCTCCCTGACCTCGCTTATCTCTATGTCGGTGTCCTCCACAGTGTCGTGCAGCAGGCCGGCGGCAATGGTGGCCGCGTCCAGGCGCATCTCGGCCAGGATATTGGCCACCTCCAGGGGGTGGGAAAGATAAGGCTCACCCGAGAGGCGCACCTGTCCGGAGTGGGCGGCGGCGGCATAGACATAGGCCTTCTGGATGAGGGCCTGGTCCGGTGCCCCCAGATAGGGGGAGACCTTGTCGATGATTTCGTTGATTCTGATCATGTTCGTTTTCTGATTGTCTTTATATCTTATGGGCGTATGCAGTGATAGCCGGTTCCTCCCCAATATTCCAGCCGGGAGTACCCCTGTTCCCAGACAGAGAAGCCGGCCTTGCCGGACATGAATCAACGGCCTCCAACATGTGCGCTGTTCACCCACTCTTGTGCCGGGCAAACTGAAAAAATAGCCACGAATCGGGAGATTTCAAGGCTCATCTGCCCCACCTGACACCTTCGCATCGCCCCGACGTCCCTCGGCAGGAAACAGGCAGGGGCCTCGGACCAAGCGGGCTGGAGTTCAAAACCTTCGTAACGAAAATGTAATGTATTACAGGAAGATAGCGAAGACACCCCACTTTGCCGCCCCCCCCTTGCGGTGGAGGCGATTCTCATATATATAATCGTGCTCTTTGAACCGCTGCGTGTGGAATCAGCACTGTTTTCCCATTTTTTTATCACGACATGAGAGTACCAAGAGAGACCTCTGCCCAATGAACATTTCAGATACAACCCAAGTCAGGGAGCTACTCAAAAACTTTGTCCACGACAGCATCCCGGAATACATACTGGACGGTTCCCATCAGATCGTGTCCCACGACGGGGTCCAGAAGGTCGATCTCAAGGAGCGGGACCACTTCCTGGACATTGACGGCCGCATCCAGGCCGAGGACTTCCAGGTCTACAACTCCGAGATAGGCCTCAACCTGAGCGATGGGACGGTCAACTTCTACTGCAACTGCCCCGACTCCTTCTCCGGGGTCTGCCGCCATGTCGGTGCCACGGCCATCAAGCTCCTGAGCTCCCTGGAGAGCGAGGACGCCACCGGCACGGCGCCGAAACCGCGCACCGACTGGCGCCAGAACTTCAGGTCCTTCTTTGCCACGGCGCCCGAGCCGGAACCAGGCAGCCACTACCTCATCTACCGCTTCTACCCGGAGCCCGAGCGGCTGCAGGTGGCCTTCTTCCGGGCCCGCCAGAACAAGACCGGGCTGTCCTCGGTGCAGAACGAGGTCTCCCTGGAGCAGATCGTGCGCAACCCAGACTGGGGCGAGATGGCCCCGGGGCTGCCCCAGGTCCTGGAAAGCATCGGGCAGCACAACGACTACTACGGCCACCGCATCGAGATACCCCCGGGACTGCTGACCTGGTTTTTCTGGACCATCAAGGACGAGTTCTACCTCTTCTGGGAGGACAGCGAGCAGCCGCTGCGCATCGTGTCCAACACCATGCGCCTCCAGGTCAAGCCGCAGCTCTCCGAGGACGGGCTCAGCTTCGACATCATGCTCGGCCGGGAGGGCAAGGTGCCCTTCTCCATCGGGGGTGAGGAGGTCTTCTTTTTCGGCACCATGCCCTTGTGGGTGTGCTGGAAGCACGCCTTCTACCCGGTGCAGACCAGCCTGAGCTCCAAGCTGGTCCAGGAGCTGGTCCAGGACGCCCCCATCATCCCCCACGGCGAGATCTCCGAGTTTCTGGACCGGGTCTGGACCAAGATCCCCTCCTCCGACCTCTTCGGCCAGGAGGAGTTTCTGGAACGCATGCAGCCCATCTTCGTGCCGGCGCGGTTCAACCCCAAGCTCTTCCTGGACGAGGAGGGCAGCCTGCTGACCCTGGAGATCCAGTGCGTCTACGAGACCGAGCACGGGGAGGTCACCCTGCCCGGGCCCAACCCCGACCTGCAGACCGGGAGCTACCACTTCGAGGGCAAGCCCTTTTTGCTCCGTCGTGAGCAGGAGCGCGAGTCCGAGCTGCTGGGCAAGCTCATGGACATGGACTTCCAGCCCCGGAACAACGCCATCTGGTTCCTGGAGACCGAGGAGGCCATCACCTTCCTGCTCGACCACTACCCCACCCTGGTACAGGACTACCGCGTCTACGGGGAGCAGAACCTGACCCGCTACAAGGTCAGGCTCACCCCCCCCACCATCGTGGCCAACGTGGAGTCGGAGAAGGAGGAGGGCGGCAAGTGGTTCGACCTCGACCTGGCCGTGGAGTACGACGACATCCGCGTCCCCATCGACAAGATCTGGAAGGCCTGGACCCAGGGCAAGCGCTATGTCCAGCTCAAGGACGGCTCCTACACCAGCCTGCCCGAGTCCTGGCTGAAAAAGCTCGGCCACAAGCTCGAGGCCATGGGCCTGGACCCTGAAAAACCCGTCAAGAGCCGCTTCAAGCAGTACGAAGCGCCTCTCTTGGACAAGCTTCTGGAAGACCTTCCCGAGGTGCACACCGACTCCTTCTGGAACGATCTCCGGGAGAAGATCCACACCTTCGAGACCATCCGGCAGCTCGAGCCCCCCAAGGGGCTGGACGCCAGCCTGCGCGGCTACCAGCAGCAGGGGCTGAACTTCCTCAATTTCCTGCGCGAATACAACTTCGGAGGCATCCTGGCCGACGAGATGGGGCTGGGCAAGACCGTTCAGACCCTGGCCTTTCTCCAGCACATGGTGGAAAAGGGCCAGGGGGGCCCCAACCTCATCGTGGTGCCCACCTCGGTTCTGCCCAACTGGGAACGGGAGGGGCAGAAGTTCGTGCCCGGGCTCAAGCGGCTGGTCATCTACGGCTCGCGCCGGGAGCACCTCTTCGACGAGATCCCGGGCTCCGACCTGGTCATCACCACCTACGCCCTGCTCAGGCGGGACCTGGACGACCTGCTCGAGCACGAGTTCAACACCGTGATCCTCGACGAGGCCCAGAACATCAAGAACCCCAACACCATTACCGCGCGCTCGGTGCGCAAGCTCAACGCACGCTTCCGGCTCTGCCTCTCCGGGACCCCCATCGAGAACAACCTGCTCGAGCTGTGGTCGCTGTTCGAGTTCCTGATGCCCGGCTTCCTCGGCTCCCAGAACGCCTTTCAGAAGGGCTTTGTCAAGCCCATCCGGGACGGTGACCAGGAAAGCCTGGAGTACCTGCGCCTGCGGGTCAAGCCGTTCATTCTCAGGCGGACCAAGAACGAGGTGGCCAAGGACCTGCCCCCCAAGGTGGAGAACGTCTACTACTCGGCGCTCATCGACGAGCAGAAGGAGCTCTACGCCTCACTCGCGGGCAGGCTCAAGGAGCAGGTCCTCAAGGACGTGGAGCAGCGGGGCATCTCCCAGAGCCAGATGTCCATCCTGGACGCCCTGCTCAAGCTGCGCCAGATCTGCTGCCACCCCAGGCTGCTCAAGCTGGACATCCCGGGGGTGTCCACCAACCTGCCCTCGGGCAAGTTCGAGGCCTTCAAGGACCTGGTCACCGGTATCATCGAAGACCGGCAGCACAAGGTCCTGGTCTTTTCCCAGTTCGTGCAGATGCTCAAGATCATCCGCTCCTGGCTGCAGCTGTCCAACATCCCCTTCTCCTACCTGGACGGGGCCAGCAAGGACCGCATCGAGCAGGTGGACCAGTTCAACACCAACCCGGACATCCCCGTCTTCCTCATCTCCCTCAAGGCGGGAGGCACCGGGCTCAACCTGACCGCGGCCGACTACGTCATCCACTACGACCCCTGGTGGAACCCGGCCGTGGAGAGCCAGGCCACCGACCGCACCCACCGCATCGGGCAGACCAGGAAGGTCTTTTCCTACAAGATGATCTGCGAGAACACGGTGGAGGAGAAGATCCTCAAGCTCCAGGAGCAGAAGCGCGGCGTGGCCGAGGCCATCATCCCCGGCACCGACCACTGGAAATCCATCACCCGCAACGACCTGGAAATGCTGTTCGACGTGTAAAGAAGCTCAAAGCTCAAAGCTGAAAGCTCAAAGCAAGAGGGTTTCGATGAATTCAAAGTTCAAAGAAAAATAAATAGGGAAAACCGTTTACCAGCGGAGCACGAAATGAATAAAAAAGGCCGGGAATTTTTCCCGGCCTTTTTTATTTGGATTTGCTTTG
>CAZUBS010000070.1:0-8137 GCA_964618595.1 uncultured Desulfohalobiaceae bacterium | reverse complement strand
GGCAGGCATAGAGGTTGATGGCGTAGTTCGTGTTCTGCCTGCCCTGGGCCAGGATGCGCCGGGCGTGCAGCTCCTCGCGGTCCAGCCCGAGGTACCGCCCGATCTCCATGGGATCGCCCACCTCCTTGACCATGATCACGTCGGGCCAGAAGCTGAAGACCACCATGTCTTCATCATCCCGGCCCATGCGGCGCAGCGCCAGCCGCACCCCGGTCAGGCGCTGCTCCTGCTCCCGCTGCGAGAGGTCCTTCCAGCGGGGGGGCAGCTCATAGGCCTGGGCCAGATAGATCTCCCTCTTGGGAGTGCCCGGAGGGGGGGTGTCCTCGATGTCCAGGGTGATCTTGTACTTGGGCATGAAACCCTGGTCGGTCATGAAGGCCTCGAGGCGCCGGACACCGCTGTGGGTGAAGATCCCGGAAAGGATGGGGCACCCCGTGATGTCTTCGAATGGCCCGGTCAGGCCGGTCAGGAAAAGGCCGACCCCGGACCCGTCGTGGCCCTCCTTCATGACGTCGAGGGCTTCCACGGCCTTCATGGGGGAGACCGGCGTGTTACTGGAGAGGGCAAACAGGCGGCACATACGGTAATCCTTGTTTCAGGATGGGGGGTTGCGGTGGTTTCCCGAAGCGGGGGGAAAAGTCGCATGTCCATACACAAAGTTGCACCACTTTACAAATCCGGGTGCATGGGCTGAAAAAAACCTCTTCCGCAGGGCGCTATTTTTACAAAAAAGGAAATTTCAAAAGCCCGTTTGGCGTGGCTTCAAGGGCGCAGCAGCCGGTGCAGCTGCCTTGTCCAGTGGAGTGCCGGTCAGGCAGGTCACCGCGCCGGACCGACGGCCGGTGCCGGAAAAGACAGGATGCGCCACCCATCCTGGCCTGCAGCAATCAAAAGTTGGGTTCCTTGATCGGGCAAGATACGAACGCTCTCCGAAAAAAGGACCTGCATGGTTACCCGAAACAGCCGTGATGATCAAGCGGGCTGGCCCACGGGGCGGGATTATTGACCCACGGGGAACAAATCCGTAAGGACATTACATGGATGCAGTTGTCCCGACAGATGGCTGCAGCTGTTTTTTTGTGGACAAACGCGGAGTCGAGAGCGAGCCGGAACATGCACGAACACCTTGCCGCCCTGAGGCACCCGGTGACTGGCCTGGGGCGCGTGTGCCTGAGGCTGGTCAATGAGCTTGGGGGCCTGGCCATCTTCACCAGCCTGGCCCTCTACCACCTGGTGACCTTTCCCTTCCAGCTCCGGAAGATCCTCAGCCAGGTCTACTTCATCGGGTTCAGGTCCATGTCCGTTATCCTGCTGGTGGCGGTTTTCACCGGCATGGTCCTGGGGCTGCAGGGCTACTACACCCTGGTCAAGTTCGGCTCTGAGGGGCTGCTCGGCCCGGCCGTGGCCCTGTCCCTCATCCGCGAGCTCGGCCCGGTGCTCACGGCCATCATGATCATTGCCAGGGCCGGCTCCTCCATGGCCGCGGAGATCGGCATCATGCGCATCTCCGAGCAGATCGACGCCCTGGACACCATGAACATCGACCCGGTCAGCTTCCTGGTCAGCCCCAGGGTGGGGGCGGCCCTGATCAGCTTTCCCCTGCTCACGGCCCTGTTCGACGTGGTGGGCATCCTGGGGGGCTACCTGACCAGCGTGCAGCTGCTGCACCTCAGCGGCGGGACCTACTTCACCAGCATCGAGTCCAGCGTGGTCATGAAGGACATCACCGGGGGGTTCTACAAGTCCGTGGCCTTTGGGCTGATCGTCACCGTGATCTGCTGTTTTCAAGGCTATTTCACCCACCTGCGCTCCGGAGGGTTCGGGGCCAAGGGGGTCAGCCTGTCCACGACCTCCGCCGTGGTCATGTCCTGCGCGGCCGTGCTGGTGGTCGACTACGTCATAACCTCCATCCTGCTCTAGGGTCACTGATGCGCCAGCCCGTCATCCGTTTCGAAAAGGTGTGCAAGAGCTTCGGCAGCAATGTCGTGCTCAGGGACGTCGACCTGAACATCTTCGACGGGGAGGTGACGGCCATCATCGGCAAGAGCGGGGCGGGGAAGTCGGTCTTCCTCAAGCACATCATCGGCCTGCTCAAGCCGGACTCGGGGGAGATCTTTTTCAAGGGCAGCCCCCTTTCGGGCATGGGCCGCAATGAACTCATCGAGCTGAAGAACCATTTCAGCTACATGTTCCAGAACAACGCCCTGTTCGATTCCATGACCGTTTATGAGAACATCGCGCTTCCCTTGAAGGAAAAAACCCACATGAAGCCGGAGGAGATCCGGGAAAACGTGCTCAAGCAGACTTCCCAGCTGGAGATCTCCGACGTGCTCGACAAATACCCCTCGCAGATCTCGGGGGGGATGATGAAGCGGGTGGCCCTGGCCCGGGCGCTGATCACCGACCCGGAGATCGTGCTCTTTGACGAGCCCACCACGGGCCTGGACCCGATCCGCAAGAACGCCGTGCTGAACATGATCGCCCAGTACCAGCGACGCTTCGGGTTCACAGCCGTGGTGGTCAGCCACGACATCCCGGACATCTTCTACATCGCGGACCAGGTGGCCATCATCGAAAACAGTTCCATACTCTTCGAGGGCACGCCGGTAGAGCTCGAGCAGTCCGAGGAGCCAGATGTCCAGGCCTTTCTGACCAGCCTGGAGACCCTGAAGGACGAGCTGACCGGCCTGGACACCCGCAGGGAGTTCATGGTCAGGTTCAAGCGGCTCAGGGAGCAGATCCGGCTGGGGGAGCGCTTCGGCTTCATCCTGTTCACCATGAAGGGGCTGGAGGAGATCGACGAGCACGTGGGCCACATCGCGGCCCAGCACGTCATCCAGAGCCTGGCCAACGATCTCATCGACCAGCTTGGGGGCCGGGGGCGGGCGGTGCGGGTCGCTAATGACGAAATCGCCGCCTACTTTCCCGTGACCAGCCCCGAAGAGATCGACTCCTTTCGCAAGATCATGGTGGAACGGCTGCCCGGCTTGGGCAATCTGGGCGAGGAAGCGGATTTTCCCGAATGCAGCATCTTCTGCATCGAGGTGGGGACCGTTGAGGTGGACGAGTACCCGGACCTCCAGGCATCGGTTATCCTGGCCCGGGACAACGAGCAGGATGTGGTCTTCCCGGCCTGCAAGACAAAGGAAGCGGCATGAAGAAGTACACTCTGGAGACGAGCGTGGGCGTGTTCGTGCTCATCGGCCTGCTGTGCGTGGGGTACCTGACCATCCAGCTGGGCCGCATGGAGCTGCTGGGGGGCAACTACTACCCGCTCAAGGCCAGGTTCACCTCCGTGGCCGGTCTGACCAGGGGAAGCGCCGTGGAGATGGCCGGGGTCAAGGTCGGCAAGGTCGAGAGCATCAACCTGGACAGGGAGGACTTCGTGGCTATAGTCACCCTGCAGATCGAAAACGGTATCCCGGTCACTGACGACGCCATGGCTTCGGTCAAGACCAGGGGGCTGATCGGAGACAAGTTCATCGAGATATCGCCCGGGGCCTCGGATTTCGAGCTCGGGCCCGGGGAAATGATCGTGGACACCGTGCCCGCCCTGGACATCGAGGGACTGGTGAGCCGCTACGCCTTTGGCGACGTCGAGAAATAACCCCAACTACCCGGAGAGTTCCGTGCTCAAGCGCATCACACTCACCATTCTGATCCTTCTGTTCACCGCCGGCATGACCATGGCGGCCACACCCATGGAAACGATCCAGACCGCGGTGGACTCTATCCTCGACATCCTGCGCGAACCCGGGGCTGAAGACGAAGAGGCCGGCAAGGGAAAGGCCCGGCGCATCAAGGAGGTGGTGGACAACTTCTTTGACTACGAGGTGCTCTCGCGGGTCACCCTGGGACGGGATTGGCGGCAGCTGAGCGATGAGCAGAAAGAGGAGTTCGTCAATCTCTACTCCGAGCTCCTGGAGAGGAGCTATCTGGACAGGATTTACGAGTACACGGACGAGGAGGTGGCCTATGTCAAGGAGACCATCCTGACCCCGGAGGGGGCCCGGGTTCCCAAGGCCGAGGTGGAGACCGTGGTCACCAGCGGGGGGGATGACCTTTCGGTCTTCTACCGGCTCTATGAGAAGGACGGGAAATGGCTGGTCTACGATCTCCACGGGGAGGGGGTGGGTCTGGTCCAGAACTACAGGTCCCAGTTCGACGAGATGATGCACCGTGGGGGTGCCGAGGGTATGCTGGACAAGTTGCGGCAAAAAGTCTCCGAGATGGAGGACGTGATCCCTGAACAGGATGAGGATGACGGGGCAGAGCAATGATACGGAAAAGCACCACAGGCACAAGCGCGGCACTCCTGCTTCTGGTGGCCCTCCTGCTCGTTCTTGGCGGGTGCGCGGCCAGAAATAATGCCGCCGGCACGGCGGTTCAGGGGCCGGCAACGGCGGGGGGAGGGACAGCAGGCGCGGAGTCGGACCCCGAAGCCGATGTCTGGGACGAGGAGTGGGAGACCCTGGCCGAGGAGGAGCGGGCCCCGCGCATCGCCGACCCCCTGGAGGGGTGGAACAGGGCCATGTTCACCTTCAACGACAAGCTCTACTTCTACCTCCTCAAGCCGGTTTCCAGGACCTATGCACTGTTCGTCCCCGAGGCCCTCAGGACCGGGATAAGCAACATCTTCGAGAACCTGGCCTACCCGGTCCGGGCCGTGAACTGCGTGCTCCAGGGCAAGGGGGAAAAGGCCGCCAAGGAGACAGGAAGCTTTGCCCTGAACACCACCTTCGGTTTCCTGGGCCTGGTCAAGATCTCGGACTCGGTCCCTGAGCTGGCCGTCAGCCCCGAGGATACCGGCCAGACCCTGGGCGCATGGGGCGCGGGCAACGGCTTCTACATTGTCTGGCCGGTGTTCGGGGCCTCCACCCTGCGCGACTCCTTCGGACGGGTCGGCGACCATTTCCTCGACCCCATCACCTATGTTGACCCGAGCGATGCCAGGTGGGCCTTGCGGGGAGGGGACCGGGTCAACGAGACCTCCCTGCGCCTGGGCGAGTACGAGGACCTCAAGGAAGGAGCCCTCGACCCCTACGTGGCCCTTCGCGACGCCTACCTGCAGTACCGGCGGAACCTGGTGGAGGACTGAGGGAACCGGTTCTCAGAACGCAGAATCTGGCAGAACAGTGTCCCTGGGTGGCAAGGAAAGACGGGCTGCACCCGAGGCGCATGTGGGCTTCTGAAAGGTGGCATTCAGCGCGACGGATGCTCCGGAACAACGCAATCAAGGTCCCAGGAGGTACTGTGCAGACCTTATTCATCATCTCCACGGACGATGCAGAAACGGCCTACAATGCCATGCGGTTGGCAAATGTGGCCGTGAACAAGGGCGATGAGGTGAGCGTTTTCATGCTCGGCAAGGGTGTCCTGTATGAACACAACAGCAATGAGCAGTTCAATGTGGTCGAGCAGGTCACCCAGTTCGAGGGTGACTTCTATGTCTGAGGGGTCTGTCTGAAATCCCACGGTCTGGAGGGATCAAGCTCTTGCCCCATCGCCTGGATGGACGATCTGTACGAACTGTCCATGGAAGCCGACAAGGTGTTCACGTTTTGAACGCACCGGTTTTTTTGAAAAAATCTCCGCTGGACTGTCTTGCAGAAAAGCTCAACCCCTCTCGTATCCTCAATACCCGTCGGTGATGCCGGGGGCGCAATCGGCTGATTAGGCCGGCGGTTAATCCAGAAGCCCCTTGGCCTGCAGGTAGTCGAACACGGTCAGGGCGTTGGACCAGGCCAGGGTGCCCCCCATGACCACGGCCACCTGGCAGGTCTCGGTCACCTGGGGCACCGTGGCCCCGGCCTTCAGGGCCTGCTCCGTCTTGGAAATGATGCACGGGCCGCATCCCTGGACAATGGCGATGGACAGGGCCATCAAAGCCTTGAGATGACTTTCCAGGGCGCCGTCCCCGTATACTTCCGGTGATAGTGTTCCGTACACGGCCTCGTTGATGGTTTCCATGTGCTTCCGGCTTTCGTTGGTCAGGTCCCAGATGCGTTCTTCATACTCGAGAATGGTTGTGTCCATGGCACTTCTCCGGTGTTTGATGCGGCATCTATGACGCCCGCCGTTTCCGCCCCCGCGGGTTTACTCAAGCAGTCCGTTGAAAAATCACATTCACTGCGCCGGATACCCAACGGTCTGGGCCAGGATGACCTGCTGGTCGCTGCCAAGCCCCAGGGCCCGGGCCAGGGGCTCCCTGTCCACCGCCCCACGCACCACCGTGGCCAGCCCCTTTGAGGCGCAAAAGAGGTAGACGTTCTGGCTGATGAACCCGGTGTCGGCTCCGGCGTAGAGAATCTTCCGCTCCTCGTTCCCCCCGGCCACCCGGCCCATGTCCGCCACATAGACCAGGTTGAGCGGGGCGGTGGCCACGAACCCCTGTGTCCCGGTCAACTCCCGCAGGTCCCCTGACTCCACACCGGCCAGCCGGTTGGCCGGGGCGTCGTAGCGGTACGCGCCCTGCTCCATGACAACATAGACCGTGATTTCCTGGCGGTTCACGGCCGAGGGGGCGGTGCGCTTGCCCGACCCCGGCCGGTTCACCCCCCAGGCCGCCCAGAGCAGGTCGGCCAGCATCTGTTGCGGCAGCGGCTCCGGGCTGAAGCTGCGACTCGAGTGCCGGTCGGAAAGGGCCTCCATGAGCGGCATCCCGCCGCTGATGCGCGGTGGGGGCAGCTCCAGGTCTCTCGGGTCCGCCGCCCAGGCGGGCAGGGCCAGCCCGGTCACGGCCAGCAGGCACACTGTTCTCAGCAAGGTCTTCATGGCATGAGCTCCTTTGTCTGCTTCAAAGTTTTGGGCTGTTCAGCCGCCACCGTACCATGACCAGAAAGGTCTGCAAAAGGCCGGGGTGGTGTTCCTCCCCTTGACGAGGTCGAGGCCCGGGCGTAAATCCTGCCCCGTCTTATGCTGGATATTGTGTAGCTCCATACCCGGACCCTGACGTCCCCTGGCCACTGCCGCTGCGTGCTTTCGCGGGGGCGGTTTCGTGTTGCCTTGTTTGTATGGAGTGCACCCATGTCATCGTATGATCGCAACGACCTTGGCTGGTCGTCTTCCTTTTCTTCCGTTTTCGATTCCCTGAACCAAAGCGGCCTGGTGCCCGCGCGTGTGGCGCGGGCTGAGCGGGAGCGGTATCTCCTGATGCACGAGTGCGGCGTGTCACAGGCCGTGCTTGCCGGGAGGCTGCGGCATGAGTCGCCCGGGGCCGGTGCATTGCCCGTGGTGGGTGACTGGGTCGCGGTGCGGACCGGGGACAGCTTCGACCTCGCCGGCGACCCCACGGCCCAGGCACCTGCCGGGCTGTTGCCCGGGATTGCGCGCATCGAGCTGATCCTTCCCCGGCGCACGCTGCTAACGCGGAGTGATCCCTCCCTGGGGGGCGCCCGGCAGCCCCTGGCTGCCAACGTGGATCTGGTGCTGCTCGCGGCCGGGCTGGACCATGACTTCAATCCGCGGCGTCTGGAGCGGGGGGCGGCTCTGGCCTGGGAGGCCGGGGCCGAGCCCGT
The DNA here is from genome assembly GCA_964618595.1 of uncultured Desulfohalobiaceae bacterium. Taxonomy (GTDB): domain Bacteria; phylum Desulfobacterota; class Desulfovibrionia; order Desulfovibrionales; family CAZUBS01; genus CAZUBS01. The sequence goes on along the minus strand of CAZUBS010000070.1, from coordinate 620 downwards.
GGTGGTGCTGACCAAGGCCGACCTGCGGCCGGGCTGGAGACACGAGCTCACCCGGGTCATGGCGGCCGTGCCCGGCGCGCATGCCCTGGCCTGCAGCGCACGCACGGGCCAGGGGCTGGACGAACTGCGCGGGCTCCTCGGGCCGGGTGTGACCGCGGTGCTGCTCGGCTCCTCGGGCACGGGCAAGTCCACCCTGGTCAACCGGTTGCTTGGCGTGGATCGCCAGCGCACGGCCCAGGTGCGCGAGGCCGATTCGCGAGGCCGGCACGCCACCACCCACAGGGAGCTGTTCCTGCTGCCCGGGGGCGGGCTGCTCGTGGACACGCCCGGCCTGCGGGCCTTCGGCCTCACCGGCGGGGAAGGCGTGGAGGACCTGTTTGCCGACCTGGGGAGAGACAATCGTCACTTGGCCGCCGTCGGTGTCCGCCTCGGCCGAGGCGACCCCCGAAAGCTTGAGCCCCTCGGGGGTGCAGTTGGGCAGTTGCCCGGCCTTGTAGTACTTGGCGGGGTGGGTGCGGACGTCTCCGTCCCCCCCGATCTCCAGGCCCACCTCGGCGGCGCCGGCCGCCTGCAGCGTGAACCCCTGGGCCGCGACGCTGGCACTGGGCGTGGCGGGACCG
>CAZUBS010000069.1:0-8164 GCA_964618595.1 uncultured Desulfohalobiaceae bacterium | reverse complement strand
GACCAGCTCGGTGATGACCCTGATTCCCCGGGCATGGGCCTGGCGCACGAAGGTCTTGAAATCGCGCAGGGTGCCGTAGTCGGAATGGATGGTGCGATAGTCGGCAATGTCATACCCGTCGTCCCTGCGCGGGGAAGGGTAGAAGGGCAGCAGCCAGATGGCATTGACCCCCAGGTCCTCCAGGTAGTCCAGCTTGGAGGTCAGCCCCCTGAAGTCGCCGATGCCGTCCCCGGTGGAGTCGCAAAAGGTCTTGACGTGCAGCTCGTAGATGACGGCGTCCTTGTACCACTGCGCATCGCCGGCCAGAATGGAAGAGGCTTTGGCCATGAAAATATTCCTTACATGAAGTAGTCGAAGTCTGTTTCACGCTTGAGCCTGCGCCTGAGCCTGAAGATGCGCCCCGGCTGGACAAAGGGGTCCAGCTCGATGAAGTTCCTTTCCCCGGTCCAGATGAACTTGTCGTCGCCGATCAGGTCGTGGGCCAGGTAGGGGGTCCCCGCGGGGATGCCCAGCTCGCGCACCGGGACATGCACCCAGGCGGACTGCTTGTGGTGGGGATCGAGGTTGACCGCGACCAGGATGATGTTCTCCAGATCTGGGTCGCTCTTGAGGTAAAAGAGGACAGCCTCGTTCTCCGCTTCCAGGAAACGCAGGTTCCAGGTGCTCTGAAGGGCCGGGTTGTCCCGCCTGATGCGGTTCACCGTGGCTATGAAGTCCTTGAGGTTGCCGGGCCGGTCCCAGTCCCAGTCCTTGATCTCGTACTTCTCGGAGTGGGCATACTCCTCCCTGTCCGGCAGGGCCTCGTTCTCGCAGAGCTCGAAGGCGGGGCCGTAGATGCCGTAGCTGGAGGAGAGGGTGGCGGCCAGCAGCAACCTGGTCATGAAGGCCGGCCTGCCCCCGTACTGCAGGTACTCGGGCAGGATGTCCGGCGTGTTGGGCCAGAAGTTGGGGCGGAAGAAGTCCCTGGGGGCGTTGTCCACCAGCTCGGTCATGTAGCTGACCAGCTCGACCTTGGTGTTGCGCCAGGTGAAGTAGGTGTAGGACTGGGTGAAGCCGGCCTTGGCCAGCCTGTACATGACCTTGGGCCGGGTGAAGGCCTCGGCCAGGAACACGGCCTCGGGGTGCTCCTTCTTGACCGCTGCGATGACCCATTCCCAGAACCGGTGGGGCTTGGTGTGCGGGTTGTCCACCCGGAAAATTCCAACCCCCTGCCCGGCCCAGAACAGGAAGACGCCCAGCAGCTCCTCCCAGAGGGAGCGCCACTCCGTGCTCTCGAAGTTCAGGGGGAAAATGTCCTGATACTTCTTGGGGGGGTTTTCCGCATACTGGATGGAGCCGTCGGCCCGTTTTGTGAACCACTCCGGATGCTCCTGCACCCAGGGGTGATCGGGAGAGCACTGGAAGGCGATGTCCAGGGCCACCTCCATCCCCAGCTCGCCGGCTGACCGCACCAGGTGTTGAAAGTCATCCAGGGAGCCAAGCTCCGGGTGGATCGCCTCGTGCCCCCCCTGTGGGCTGCCGATGGCCCAGGGGCTGCCGGGGTCTTCCGGACCGGCTTCCGGGGTGTTGTTCCTCCCCTTGCGGTGGGAGGTCCCGATGGGGTGGATGGGGGGGAGGTAGAGCACGTCGAAACCCATGCGGGCGATCTCAGGCAGCCAGCCTTCCAGGTCCCTGAAGGTCCCGTGGGAGGTCCCCCTGCCCGTGGAGCGGGGGAACACCTCGTACCAGGCGCTGAACAGGGCCCTGGGGGGGTCCACCCAGACCTTGAGCTCCCGGGGGAAGCGCACTGCCAGACTGGTGTCCGGATGGGCGTCCATGAGTTCGAGCAGATCCTGACTGACCGCCAGGGCCACCCGTTCGGCCTGCCCCCCCGGCCCGCTCATGACCTGGGCGTGGCTGTGAAGCGCTGCAGCGTCCTCACCCCGGGCCCGTTCAGCCGCTTCCACGACCATCCGGGCTCCGTCCAAAAGCTCCACGCCCACGTCCTGACCGGCTTCGGCCTTGGTGGCCAGATCCTTCCGCCAGGTCCGGAAGTGATCCACCCAGGCCAGGACCGTGTACAGGTAGGGCTCCCGGGCCTGGACCCGGAAGCTCCCCGACCAGAGGTCGTTTCCCAGATGGCGCATGGCCACCTGCCGGTACTCCTCCTCGCTTTTGCTGCGGTAGAGCAGGACTGAGCGCAAGGTGTCGTGACCGTCGGCAAAGACGTCGGCACACACCGCAACGTTTTCGCCCAGGACGCGTTTGACGGGAAACCTGCCTTCGTCCACCTGGGGTCTGACATTCTCGATCACCACCCGCTTGCGCCCATCAACCATTCCTTCTCTCCTGGCTTTTGCACCGCTTTTGAACTTTTTCCATACTTTGAAAGGGTAGACACAAATGCCGCTTCCTTCAAGCAGGGGTTTGACACTCTGCAGCTGAGCGACCCTGGACATGCAGGGGCGGCTCCGCTATCAGCTACCCCGCAGACACCCTTGCAACCTCCAGCTGGAAAACCCGGAATCTCATATGCGAATCACCATCCTCACCAACGAATACCCTCCTCATATTTATGGAGGGGCCGGGGTTCATGTAGAGTACCTGACCCGGGAGCTTGCAGCTCTGGAAGGATCGCGCCACCAAGTGGATGTTTGCTGCTTCGGTGACCAGCACAGCAGCCATGACAATCTCACAGCCACAGGCACTCCACCCGCTCCTGAGCTGCCCGCAGCGGCTGACCGCAGACACGGCAAAGTCCTGGATCCCCTGTTCCGCAACCTGCTCCAGGCCGGCAGCCTTACGCAGACCGACCTGGTCCACGCCCACACCTGGTACGCCCATTTCGCAGGGTGCCTGGCCAGGCACCTCCTGGGAGCCCCCCTGGTGCTCTCCACCCACTCCCTGGAGCCCCACCGCCCCTGGAAGGCGGAGCAGCTCGGCACCGGTCACGACTTCACCGTCTGGCTGGAGCGCACCAGCTACACCACTGCCGACGGCATCATCGCCGTGTCCCGGGCCATGAAGCGCGACGTGTGCGATCTCTACGGCGTGGATCCGCACAAGGTCAGAGTCATCCACAACGGCATCGACACTTCCGAGTATGCCCCGCGCCAGGACCCCGGAATCCCGGCCAAATACGGTCTCAATCCGGCCCGACCCTATGTGCTGTTCGTCGGCCGCATCACCCGGCAGAAAGGGCTGACCCACCTGCTCCGGGCGGTCAAACACCTGCTGCCCGGCACTCAGATCCTGATATGCGCCAGCTCACCCGACACCACGGAGATTGCCCGGGAGACAGACAGGCTCATGGCCGAGGCCAGGGCGCTCCGGGGCACCGACCTGGTCTGGGTCAAGGAGATGGTGCCCCGGGCCGATCTCGTCCACCTCTACAGCCAGGCCCGGGTGTTCGTGTGCCCCTCGGTCTACGAGCCCTTCGGCATCATCAACCTGGAGGCCATGGCTTGCGGCACCCCGGTGGTGGCCTCCCGGGTGGGGGGCATTGTCGAGGCTGTTGCCGATGGCCGGACCGGCCTGCTGGTGGACGTGGAGCCCGCTCCGGGTGATTCCGAGCCCCGAGACCCGGAAGGCTTTTCCCTGCGGCTTGCCCGGGGCGTCAACACCCTGCTCGACGACCGCGAGCTGTGCCGCCGGATGGGGCGGGAGGCCAGGAAGTGGACTGTTGATCACTTCGGGTGGGAGGTCATCGCTTCCAGGACACTGGACTTCTACAAAGAGCTGGTGGCCGAACATGCCCGCCACAGAGGTCAGACCGCCCCCTGAGTTCGGCCCCCCTCATGCCCGGGGGCCTGCCGCCTGTCCCTGGTCCTTGCCGGACAGGGCTCTTCTTTGACAGAATACACCCCAACATGAACAGTGCGCTGCTTTTTCTGATCATCGGGTTCCCCCTGCTCATCGGCGGGGCGCACGCCCTGGTGCGCGGCTCGGGCTCCCTGGCGCTGCGCCTGGGCATCTCCGAGCTCACCGTGGGGCTGACCGTGGTGGCCATGGGCACCTCCGCCCCAGAGCTCATCGTGTCCCTGCTCTCCGCCTTCCAGGGAGCCACCGATCTGGCCGTGGGCAACGTGCTCGGCTCCAACATCACAAATATCCTGCTCATCCTTGGTCTCTGCGCGGTGGTCGTGCCCCTGCGCATGGAGGCCTCCATCCGCTGGCGCGAGATCCCCTTCGCACTGCTGGCCGCACTGGTCCTGGCAGCACTGGCCAACGACAGCCTGCTCTCCGGCTCGGACTCGTCACGGCTCGACCGCGGGGACGGGCTGGCCCTGCTGGGATTTTTTGCCGTCTATCTCTACTACCTCTTCTCGGTAGCGAAGAAGCCGGAGGACAAGCAGAGCGTGGAGGTCGACGCGCCACTGGGCCTCTGGGTGTCCATCGGGCTCAGCCTGGCCGGCATCTTTGCCCTGGCCCTGGGCGGCAAATGGATCGTTGAGGGTGCCTCGGGTCTTGCGGCATTTCTGGGCATGAGCCAGGCCCTGATCGGGTTGACCGTCGTGGCCGTCGGCACCTCCCTGCCGGAGCTGGCCACATCGATCGCTGCGGCCCTGCGGGGAAATGCGGACATGGCCATCGGCAACGTTGTCGGCTCCAACATCTTCAACGTGCTCTGGATCCTGGGAGTGACCTCCTCGGTCACCACGGTGGCATTCAACCCCATGTTGAACACCGACCTCTGGGTCCTGGCCGGGGCCACGCTGCTGCTGTTCACGGCCACCTGGACCGGCAGCAGGCACCGGATCGACCGGAGCGAGGGAGCCCTGTTCCTGGTGCTCTATTCGGCCTACACCGCCTTCATCGTAGTGCGGGGCTGAGCCGCCTGCGCCGCGCAAACCCAAAGACCGCTTGTCAGGTCTCTGCCGCTGGTCTAGTATCAGCACCTGTTGCCGGTCGCAGCGCTTCTGATCGGGAAGGCGGCTGACCCCACCGCCAACGACCCGATCCCGAATTGAACCCAGGGACAAAGGGGGAGCATGGCCTACGACGTCGTTCTGTTGATCATCGAAGCCATGGTGGTCTACTTCCTGGTACTCTGGGCGCACTCACTCAGACACCGTTTCGGCACGGTCCACTTCTACGCCCTGATGGGCGGCCTCACCGCCATCATGTCCTGGGTCACCGACGCCGGGGTCACGGTACAAGCGGCGGGCATCACCTTTGTGGTCGGTTCCACGGTTTTCTACACCGCCATATTGCTCGGCATCTTCGTGGTCTATGTCTTTGATGGCCCAAGGGCCACACGGACCGCCATCTTTACCGTGGTGGGGGTGTCCATCCTGGTTCCGCTCATCGCCGTGGTCCTGCATCTGCAAATGAACCTTGTCGGACACGGAAATCTCGAGTCCGTGCCCCTGCCCAGCCTGCGCATCAATGCCGCCTCGGTCACGACGACCCTCGTCGACCTGGTCTTCCTGGCCATGGCCTGGGAGTTTTTGGGCAAACCCAGGATGAAGCTCTGGATACGGGCCTACCTGACCCTGCTCGGAGTCATGTGGCTGGACGTCTTTTTGTTCGCCACCGGGGCCTTCGCCGGAACACCCGGCTACCTGAGCATCATGAAGGGGACCCTGATCAGCCGGTTCATCATCTCTTTGTTCGCCCTGCCCTTTCTTTACGGCTACCTGTCCTGGCAGAACAGAAAGCAGGGGATTGCTATCGAGAACCGGCCCGTTCTGGCCATCCTCAAGCAGGTGGCCGAGATGGAGGAGGAGCTCAGCCTGGCCCAGCAGGAGATCCTGCGGCGCAGGCAGGCGGAGAAGGATAGGGACAAGGTCATCCAAAAACTGCACACAGCACTGTCAGAGGTCAAGACCCTGCAAGGGCTGTTGCCCATTTGTGCCAGCTGCAAGAGTATCCGGGATGACCAGGGCTACTGGAACCGGATCGAGTCCTATATCGAGGACCATTCCGATGCGGAGTTCACCCACAGCATCTGCCCTGAGTGCACAAAAAAATTGTATCCCAATCTGAAAAGAAAATAAGCCAGCTGACGACTGCCCTGCCTGCGGGGCGGGAACCTCGCCTCCATGCCTCGCCCGCACTGTTTGTTTCGGGTTCACCCCTTCCACACCTCCACGTGATGCCGGTTAGCTGGTGTGATTGCACGGCAGCCACCATGTGCTGGCCACCCACCCTTGACAACCATCGGGGCAGGATTATTTTACACTCGCATGATCTTGGAACCCTCTGGAATCCTTACAGAAAAGGAGGTATAGTTATGGTTATCGATTTCAGCATGTACTATGACCTGCCCAGGCAGATCGACCGTATGTTCGAGGACTTCCTGCGCCCCCTGCCCATCAGTCAGCGCCGCGTGGCCTACCCTCCCATGAACATCCTGGAAGGGGAGGAGGACATCGTGGTGCAGGCCGAGATACCCGGCCTGGGCATGGAGGATATCGAGCTGACCCTGACCGACGGCTCCGTGGTCATCAAAGGGGAACGCAAGGCACCCCAGGGAAGCTACTATCGCCAGGAGCGCCCGGTCGGGCCCTTTCAGAGGATCGTCAACCTGAACGTCCCGGTGGAGCGCGACCAGGCCAAGGCCACCCTCAAAAACGGTCTGCTCGAGGTGACGCTGCCCAAGGCCGCAGCAGCCAAGGCCAAGAAGATCAGCATCGAGAGCTGAGAGGCGCGTTTTCTAACACCACCTGATCCGGACAACCACAAGTATATTTTCTCACCAAGCCAGGAGGACGATGCCATGAACGCGGAGAAGAAACAGACCCCTGCTCTTCCCAAGGCCCGGCCGGCCACAGACATCCTCGAGGACAAGGACGGCTACCATATCTATCTGGATGTCCCCGGCCTGGACAAGAGCACCATGACCATCGATCTCAACGAAAACGAGCTCATCGTCTCGGGTGCGACCAGCTACCCCGAACCGGGGCAGGCCAAGCCGGTGCACGCCGAGTTCGGCAACGGCGAGTACCAGCGGACCTTCACCATCTCGGACACGGTGGACCGGGATAAAATCAAGGCCTCCCTGGTCAACGGCGTGCTGGAGCTGTTCCTGCCCAAGGCGGAAAAGGCCCTGCCCAAGAAGATCGAGATCCAGGCCGGGTAATGGCTGAGCAACCGCTGAGCGGCAAGGCCGGTCTGACTCCGAACTCCCGGCCTTCCCTGTGAGACGATTGCACGACAGGTGTATGTGTTTTTCAGGGAATTACTCCCTATCGACAAGGAGGGATGCACAATGTTCACCAGACGACTCCCCACCATGCGCAGACGCACCGATCAGACCCCGTCCAACCCCATCTGGGACCTGATGGAGGACTTCCGGGACTCCCCCTTTTCCTTGACCCGCGAGGCCGTTGTCGTCCCCGCCCTGGAAATGAAGGAGGACGACAGCGAGGTCACGGTCAGGGCCGAGCTGCCGGGAATCGACCCCAAGGAGGTTGATGTCAGCCTGGAGCGGGGCTACCTGACCATCAAGGGCGAGAAGAAGCAGGAAAAAAAGCAGGAGAAGGAGAACTACCTGCACGTGGAAACCAGCTACGGCTCCTTCTCCCGCACCATACCCGTGCCTGCGGACATCGATCCTGACAAGGTCAGGGCCGGTTACAAAAAGGGCGTTTTGACCATCACCCTGCCCAAGAAAGAGACCGCCAAGCCCAGGCGGGTGGAGATCTCCGGGTCCTGACACCGGAGGGAACGTCCGAGGTACCGGCGGAAGCTTGCAAGCTTCCGCCGGTTGTTTTGTTTGTAACCAACCACCATCCCCGCTGTTGAACACGAAGCACCCCGGATGGACGCACACCAACCACGAGGAAGACCCAGCATGGCTGAGCAGACCACTCACACTTACGAGTTCAAGGCCGAGATCAAGAAGCTTCTGGATATCATTGTCCACTCCCTGTACACCAACCGGGACATCTTCCTCAGGGAGCTGGTCTCCAACGCCTCCGACGCCCTGGACAAGGTGCGCTTCGAATCCAGCAGGGGCACCGAGCTCAAGGACGCCGACCAGGAGCTGGAGATCCGCATCGATGTGGACACGGAGGGCGGCAGGGTCACGGTGTCCGACACCGGGATCGGCATGAGCCGGGACGAGGTGGTGGCCAATATCGGCACCATCGCCCATTCCGGGACTGCTGACTTCCTGGCCCAGGCTGCCGACGACGCCTCCAAGGCCGGGTTCGTCTGCCTGGTGCGGTTGTTGGGGCAA
>CAZUBS010000068.1:0-8170 GCA_964618595.1 uncultured Desulfohalobiaceae bacterium | reverse complement strand
TGGTTGCTTTCAGTCCACTGAGTCCACAGTCCACTCCGTCCACTTGGTCCACTTCGTCCACTGCCTTTCCCCCCGCGTTTACAGCCGCCACCGTGTTGCTATACAACCCAGGCCACGGCACTGACGGAACAACCCCTGGAGACGCCCATGACCACCAGCCAGCTGCAGGCCATACGAGAACGGGAAGAGCACCTGCTCTGCAGGACCTACGGCCGCTACCCCCTGGCAATCTCCAGTGCCTCGGGCAGCACGCTTTACGACACATCCGGACGGGCCTACACCGACCTGCTGGCCGGGATTGCCGTGTGCAACCTGGGGCACTGCCATCCCGAGCTGACCCGGGTCCTGGCGGAGCAGGCGGAAAAACTCGTCCACGTCTCCAACCTCTTCTACCAGCAGGAGCAGCTCGATCTGGCTGAGAAGCTCCTGAGCACCTGCGCGGCCGACAAGGTCTTTTTCTGCAACTCCGGGGCGGAGGCCAACGAGGCCGCCATCAAGCTGGCCCGCCGGTACATGCGCACGGTGCTTGAGCGGGACGCCTACCAGATCCTGACCCTGGAGGGCTCCTTCCACGGACGGACCCTGGCCACCCTGACCGCCACGGGCCAGGACAAGATCAAGGAAGGCTTCGACCCTCTGCCTGCAGGGTTCGACAGGGTGCCCTTTGCCGATTTCGAGGCCCTGTCTGCAGCTGTCACCGAGCGCACGGCCGCGGTCCTGCTCGAGGTCGTCCAGGGGGAGGGCGGGGTCAGGCTTTTGCCCGGGGAGTACCTGCACCGGGTCCAGGACCTGTGCCGCGAGCGCGGGATCCTGTTCATGATCGACGAGGTCCAGACCGGGCTGGCCAGGACGGGGCGCATGTGGGCCCACCAGCATTTCGACCTGGCCCCGGACGTGTTCACCGCTGCCAAGGCCCTGGCCAACGGGCTGCCCATGGGGGCCATGCTGGCCACGGACCAGGCGGCCAGGGGGTTCGGGCCCGGAAGCCACGCAACCACCTTCGGAGGAGGGCCGGTCCTGTCCGTGGTGGCCTCGCAGGTCCTGACCGTCATCGAGCGCGAGGACCTGGCCGGGCGGGCCAAGAGGCTGGGCAGCAGCGCTTTGGAGCGTTTTACCATGCTTCAACGCGAGCTGCCCGGACATATCGTTGACGTTCGGGGGCTGGGCCTGATGCTGGGCATTGAGCTGGCCTACCCGGGGCAGGATGTCTGGCGGCGGTTGCTCGAGGACGGCTTTGTCTGCAACCTGACCCAGGAGCGTGTCCTGCGCCTCCTGCCCGCTCTGACCATCCGGGAGCAGGAGCTGGAGCGGTTTGCCCGGTCCCTGCACTCGATACTGACGACCTCGGATCCGGATTGAACCTTTTCACAGGTGGATGCGCATGCAGGACACCCCATCAGACCTTCGCGTCGGCACCAGGACCCACCGCATCCACATGGAGCTGGTGCGCCTCAAGCAGCGGCTCCGCTCCCTCGGGCAGGGGCAGGCACTGCCCCCCCAGGGGGAAGTCCAACCGCGCGCTCCCGAGGATTTAGCCGGTGCAATAGTGGACATTCTTGTATAAGCTTCCCCGTGTTGACAAAAAACTTGCCCCCCGACTAGAAGTCGTATTCTTTTCCCGAATGGTCAGCAGAACATCCTGCTTTTTTTGAACGGCTCCTCTGGTGAGCCTGCGGTGCCTGAAGAGGGGAACATTCATGGCCATGGTCGAATTCCACAATGTCCACAAATGGTTTGGCGACTTTCACGTGCTCAAGGGCATCAACCAGGCCGTGGAACGTGGCGAGGTTCTGATCATCTGCGGCCCCAGCGGCTCTGGCAAGTCCACCCTGATCCGCACCCTGAACCGGCTGGAGGAGATCCAGCAGGGGCAGATCCTTTTCGACGGCACGGACATCCATGCCAAGGGCTACAACGTGAACTCCCTGCGCGCGGACATCGGGATCGTCTTCCAGCAGTTCAACCTCTACCCGCACCTGACCGTGCTCAAAAACATCACCCTGGCCCCGGTCAAGGTCAGGGACATGGACAAGGGCGAGGCCGAGGACACGGCCATGGACCTGCTGGAACGGGTGGGCATCAAGAACCAGGCCCACAAGTACCCCATCGAGCTCTCCGGGGGGCAGCAGCAGCGGGTGGCCATTGCCCGGGCCCTGGCCATGAAGCCCAAGGTCATGCTCTTTGACGAGCCCACCAGCGCACTGGATCCTGAGATGATCAACGAGGTCCTCAACGTCATGAAGGACCTGGCGCGGGAGGGCATGACCATGCTCTGTGTGAGCCACGAGATGGGCTTTGCCCGGGAGGTTGCAGACCGGGTGGTGTTCATGGACGAGGGCGAGATCGTGGAAGAGGGCACCCCGGAGCACTTTTTCACCAATCCGCAGCACGAGCGGACCAAGGCGTTCTTGAAGGAGATCCTGTAGGGTCTCTTGAGTGTGGAAGGAAGTGGGAATAACCATCTTTGTTACCAGGAGGAATGCCATGAAGAAACTTGCTGTTTTCCTGACCGCGGTTCTCGTGCTGGGGGCATTTTGTGTCTCCACGGCCGGTGCCGGAAAGATCGAGGAGATCAAGGAGCGCGGCGCGCTGATCGCCGGGGTCAAGGACGCTGTGGTGCCCTTTGGGTTCGTGGACAAGGACACCAACAAGATCGTCGGGTTCGACGTGGACATGTGCCGGGCCGTTGCAGACACCCTGGGGGTGGACCTGCAGATCAAGCCGGTGACCTCTGACTCGCGCATCCCCATGCTGGCCCAGGGCTCCGTGGACATGCTGGCCGCCACCATGACCCACAAGTTCTCCCGCGACGACATCATCGACTTCTCCATCACCTACTTCATGGACGGCCAGAAGCTGCTGGTCCCGGTCGACTCCGGCATCGAGTCCACCGACGACCTGGTCGGGAAAAAGGTGGGCACGGCCAAGGGCTCCACCTCCGAGAAGAACATCGCCGTGGCTCAGCCCAAGTGCACCGTGGTCTCCTACGAGGGGTACCCGGACGCCTTCTCGGCCATGAAGCAGGGGCTGGTGGACGCCGTGACCACCGACTCCACCATCCTGCTTGGACTGAAGAACTCCGACCCCAAGCCCGAGAAGTGGGCCATCGTGGGCGACTACATCGCACCCGAGCCTTACGGGCTCGGCGTCCCGGAGGACGACTCCAAGTTTCGCGATCTGGTCAACCGCGTGCTCGTGGACCTCTGGAACTCCGGTGAGTACCATGAGATCTACAACAAGTGGTTCGGCCCCGACACCAAGTACTACCTGCCCCTGACCTGGGAGATGGAGACCTGGCCCTACTAGGACGCATACCCCCGGGAGCAGCCATCCAGGCTGCTCCCGGGTCCATCGGCCTGCGAGGCGAGGCGCCCCCTCTTGTGACGTTGACGTTTTCGCGGAACGTCCAGGAAGGCGGACGGAAGGAGCAGGAGAGACAAGGAGCTTTCAGGGGAGCCTGATCCTTCTCCGCCCAAGGCGGGAAGGACGTGCGCCATACGACCCCGATACCAGGCCACGCCATGTACCAACTCGAATTCTCCGCAATCCTCACCGGCGAGTGGGGCGAGATGTTCAAGTCCGCCCTGTTCATGACCCTGACCCTGTCCGGCCTGGGCATTGCCGGGGCCATGGTCCTGGGCACGATCACCGCCGTGTTCCGGCTCTCCAGGGTCAAGGTCCTGACCTGGCTGGCCGTGTCCTACATCGAGTTCTTCAGGAACACACCGCTGCTGCTGCAGATCTATTTCTGGTACTTTGCCGTCTACCCCATTCTGATCCGGTCCAACTTCCTTGGGCTTGGGTTCCTCAGGGACCTTCCCGGGTTCTGGCCGGAGATCATCTTCGGCACCGTGGCCCTGACCGTCTTCACCGCGGCCTTCATCGCCGAAGAGATCAGGTCGGGCATCAACACCATTCCCAAGACCCAGCTCGAGGCATCCCGGGCCAGCGGGCTTTCCTTCCTCGGGGCCATGCGCTTCGTGATCCTGCCCCAGGCCTTTCGGATCATCATCCCCCCGCTGATCTCCCAGTTTTTGAATCTGATCAAGAACTCCTCCCTGGTCATGGCCCTGGGGGTCATGGAGCTGACCCTGGTGGCCAGGCGTGTCGGCCAGGAGTCGGGGAGGACCATCGAGGCCTTCATCGTTTCAACGGCCATCTACATCACCATTTCACTGCTGGTTTCGTTCTTCATCGCCGAGTACAACAAGCGGGTCCTGAGGACCATCAAATACTAGCACCGGACGTATGACGCACACGAAGGCTGAATCGAGATGTTGAGCGAATCCCTGACCAGATGGAAGATTGTCTTCGACAACTTCGACTACTTCCTGTGGGGCGCCTTCCCTCAAGGGCAGCTGGGCGGGCTGGCCCTGTCCATCCTCCTGGCCCTGGGGGGGATATTCGGGGCCTTCTGGCTGGGTCTGGTCTTCGGGTTGCTGCGCCTTTCCAAGCGCTGGTACCTGCGCTGGCCGGCCTCGGTGTACATCGAGATCATCCGGGGAACGCCCCTTTTGATGGTCATCTTCTGGTTCTACTTTGCCGGCCCGATCATCCTCGGCACCAACCTGCCCGAGTTCGGATCCGCCCTGATGGCCTTCATCGTCTTTACCAGCGCCTATGTGGCCGAGATCATCCGGGCCGGGATACAGGGGCTGCCCAAGGGGCAGACCGAGGCCGCCCGCGGCACCGGGCTGTCCCACCTGCAGACCATGATGTCCATCATCCTGCCCCAGGCACTGCGCAACATGATCCCCTCCTTTGTCAACCAGTTCGTGGCCCTGACCAAGGACACGTCCCTGGCTTCCCTGATCATGCTCAACGAGCTTTTCCGCACCGGGGTCCAGGTCGTTTCCAGGGAGTCCATCACCCCCATGGAGATCTACATCACCCTGGCCGTCATGTACTTCGTGGTCTGCTATGCCCTGACCTCTCTCAGCCGCCGCCTGGAACGACAGATGTCACGCTACCAGGCCCGTGGCAGCTGAGCCCGTGAAGACCCTGCACCGTCTGGAGATAACCCTGCCGACTCTGGTCGGGGAGGACGAGCTCTCCCCCCTGCAGGAGGCGGTGCCCTGGGGCTGGGAGGAGTCCGCCCTGCACGGCCGGACCCGCCTGACCGTCCACTGCCAGGAGCACGGCCAAGCCGCGCGTGTCCAGCGTGCGGTCTCGAGGCTGTTCCCCGGCGCCCGCATCGACCAGTTCCGGGAGGAGAGCCGCAACTGGATGGACGGCTGGAAGGACTTCTTCACCCCCATCCAGGTCCAGGGACTGTTCACTGTCCTGCCCCCCTGGCAGGAGGAGGAAACCGACCTCCAGGGCCGCACCCCCATCCTGATCAACCCCAAGACCGCCTTCGGCACCGGCCACCACGCCACCACCGCCCTGTGCCTGGAAGCCGTGGCCGAGCTCTTCCGCGCCGGCACCCTCGAGCGAGGGAAAACTTTCCTCGACCTTGGCACCGGCTCCGGGATTCTCGGGATCGGCTGTGCCAGGCTCGGGATGTCCGGTCTGGGACTGGACATCGATCCGGAAGCCGTGCGCAACGCCGGAGAAAACAGGGAACTCAACGCCATCCCTCACGGACACTTTGAGCTTGTCGCCGGAACCCTGGACTGCCTGAGCACCTCCAAGCGCTTCGACCTGATCCTGGCCAATATTTTGGCCGGCCCGCTCATGGCCATGGCCCCTTCCCTGGCTGCCAGGCGTGCCCAAGGCTCCACCCTGGTGCTCTCCGGCATTTTACAGGATCAAAGGGAGCGTGTTATCAGGAGCTACCGAAACCAGGGCTTGGCACCGCCCAGGATCCTGATCCGCGACGAGTGGTGTGCCCTGCTGTGGCACCCGGCCCTGTCCTGAACCCGGCAGGGCTGTGGCCCAGGGACCGAGAAAAACCCGGCCCTTGTCAAAAAGCGATTCATGACCCGCCAAAGCACTCTCCTGCCGGCCATGTACGGGACCATGTACGATGCCCTGGGCCCCAGCCACTGGTGGCCCGGTGAGTCGCGTTTCGAAAAGGCCGTGGGTGCAATCCTCACCCAGAACACCAACTGGAACAACGCTGCAAAGGCCGTCTGGAACCTCAAGGACAAGAAGGTGCTGACCCCCCGGGCCCTCTCTGCCCTGCCCGAACCCGTGCTCTCCGAGCTGATCCGGCCGGCTGGATATTTCCGGATCAAGGCGGCCCGGCTGCGGAACTTTCTGGTCTTTCTCCGGGAGGAGGCGGACCTGTGCATGGAAACGCTGTGTGAGAGGGGCCTGGAAGAGCTGCGCCCCAAGCTGCTCTCCGTCAAAGGCATCGGCCCTGAAACTGCAGACTCCATCCTGTTGTATGCCCTGGACAAGCCGAGCTTCGTCATCGACGCCTACACGGTCAGGATCATGAGCCGGCACGGGGTGGTCTCCGAGGATGTCGACTACCACTTTCTCCAGGGGCTGTTCATGGACGCCCTTCCCCGGGAGGCCCCACTGTACAACGAGTGCCACGCCCTGCTGGTCCGGGTGGGGAAGACCTGGTGCCGCAAGAAAGAACCGCGCTGCTCCTCCTGCCCCCTTGCCCCCCTGCTGCGTTGAGAAGGAACATGGTCGCGACCACCCTGTCGAAGCACCCCGCCCAGCCCCCTCGCCTGGCAGGCACAATGCGCGCACTTCAGTACTGGATTCTGCTGCTGTGCCTGCTGCTGCCCACGGCCCGGGCGGGACACTGCCAGCAGGCAAGCACTCCCCGGGAGATCCAGGAGTCCATCCGCGAACAGGAGCAGACCGTCAGGAGCGAGCAACAGGGGCTGCAACAGCTCACTGCGAAGGAAGCCGCCATCTTCACCGACCTGGCTGCGATCGAGAAACGCATCACCGCTCAGGAAGCGCAGCTGCGCACGCAAGAGGCACAGTTGGGCCGCATTGAGGCCAACCAGGAGGACATGGAAGCCAGAATCAAAGATCTGGAAGAGGAGCAGCGCAGGGGCCGTCAAGAGCTCAGGGCTGTCCTGGCCGGGCTGTGGCCGGTGCATGCTTCCAGCCTCTTCAGCGACCACATCAGCGGGGCTGATTCGTGGGACGAGGCCGACCGGACCTTCACCTGGTACGCCGCGATTTATGGCTCGGTGCAGGAGAAGCTGAACAGGGTGCAGCAGCGCGAGGCCAAGCTACGCCGATACCTCCTGGAGCAACAGGAACTCCGCCGGGCCGTTGCCGAGCAGCTGGAGACGATCCAGGCCGGCAAGGAGCAGCTGCTCCGTGACCGGCTGACTTTCCTGGAGCGGGTGCAGAACGTCCGCGCCAGGCGAATGGCCAAGGAGGAAAAGCTCGATCAGATCCGGGCCACCATCGAGGATCTCAGGTACAGGCTGAAAACACTCACCACCCGCAGCTTTCAAGAGCTCAAGGGCCATCTGCCCTGGCCCGCCCAGGGAAGGGTCGTCAGCACCTTTGCCCCGTCTGCCGACCCCCCGGCCCGCGGCATCGGCCTGGTCCTGCCCGAGGCAACCTCCATCAAGGCGGTTTCCTGGGGCAAAGTGGTGCACAACGACCAGATGCGGGGCTTCGGAAGGGTGGTCATCCTCTACCACGACGACGACTACTACTCCCTGTACGCTTTCCTTTCAGACTCCCCCGTGACCATCGGGCAGGACCTCGAAAAAGGCGAGCCCCTGGGGACTGCGGGCTTCTACCCCGAGGTGGGAGGGCCCGGGCTTTATTTCGAATTGCGTTTTGGCTCAAAACCCATTAACCCCTTTACCTGGCTTGTTGCCTTGCAATAGCCCTCTGTCGTGACTACATTCGAGCTGTGGAAGCAACCAACACCAAGACCCATTTTCTGGAGATTATTATGCGTTTGAGCCATTGGCTGGGGATCAGCCTGCTGCTCGCCGTTCTGGCCACCATTCCCGGGCCGGGGATGGCTTTGGACAGCGACAAGTACGAGCCCCTGAAAAAGTTCAGCCAGGTCCTGGACCTGATAGAGCGGCAGCATGTCAAGGACACGGACAGGGATAAGCTCATCAACAGCGCCATCCAGGGGATCCTGCAGGACCTGGACCCGCACTCCTCCTATCTGAGCGTCGACGATTTCAGTGAGATGCAGGTCAACACCTCCGGTGAGTTCTCCGGGATCGGCGTGGAGATCACCATGGAGGACGGCCGCCTGATGGTCATCTCTCCCATCGAGGAC
>CAZUBS010000067.1:0-8258 GCA_964618595.1 uncultured Desulfohalobiaceae bacterium | reverse complement strand
GCCGTGTCCAAAAGTTCCAGGGACCAGCGGGCCATGGCACCCAGAGTCGTTTGGCGAAGCTCCCCGTCCCAGTATATTTCCAGTCGGTCGGGCAGGTCCAGGTGGGGCTGGATCGCTTCCCGGGCCCCGGTTGCGCCCACGAGCCCCAGGGCCAGGCAGGCAAAGCCCAGGATCTGGGGCTCGGTCTCGCCCCGCACAGCCCGTTTCAGGTCGGGGACAGCTGAGCCGGCCAGGTCCGGCCTGGCCTGGGCCAGGCGGGCCACCCCCCAGAAGGCCCCGGCCCTGAGGGGCTCGTGGTCGATGTAGTTGTCCGGGCCCTCACTGTGGTGGATGTAGGAAAGAAAGACCTTGTGGAACTCCTCCCCCAGCTGACCGTGGGTGGCCAGGACCTCGGCCATGGCCTCGGGGCAGCCCCAGCCGATGCCGCCGCTCTCCTCGTTCAGGTTCCAGATCAAGCGGCGCATGACCACCCGGGCCCTTTCCATCTGCGTTGCAGCAAGCCGGGGAACGACCACGCCAAAGGCCGAGACCCCGTGCCAGCGAACCAGGGGGTCGGGATTGAGCAGGCTGGAGAACAGGGGGCAGACCAGCTTGGCAGGTGCCTCCAGCATTGGTCGCAGCTTGTCGCGCCAGTCGGCTTCTGCCAGCAGTGCAAGGACCTGGCTTTTCACCCTCCGGCCACACTGGTCGACAAAGCTCGTGCTCAAGGGAGGCTCCGGTCTGTTTCCTGATCAGCCCACGCTGTTGTCGATGGCGTCGGCCACGGCATAGCCGAGCTGCTTGCACTCGGCCAGCTGCTCGTGACCGGGCACGTACTTGGAGCGGACCCCGGGCTGGACAATGTCGAACTTCATCTCCTCAAGCCTGGCGGTGATGTGCTTCACGGCTTCGCCGCTCCAGCCGTAGGAGCCAAAGGCGGCGGAGATCTTCTTCACGGGCTTGAGCCCTTTCATGTAGGTCAGCACGTCCGCCACCAGGGGCATCATGGAGTTGTTGTGGGTGGGGGAGCCCACCAGCACGGCGGCGGCGTCGATGACCTCGGCCATGACGTCGCTGTGGTGGAAGGCCTTGAGATGCATGGGCTTGACCGACACCCCCCGCTCCACCAGGGCCTCTGTAACGGCGTTGGCCATCATTTCGGTGGAGCGCCACATGGTGTCGTAGACGATGACGGCCTTGCGCTGCGGCTCCTGACGGCTGTAGGCGTCGTACGCGGCCAGGATCTTGTCCGGGTGGGAGCGCCAGATCAGGCCGTGGTCCGGGGCGATCATGTCGATGTCCAGCCCCAGCTCACCCACCTTGGCCAGGACCTTCTGGACCAGGTTGGAGAAGGGCAGGACAATGTTTGCGTAGTAGTGGGAGGACTCCTTGAGCAAGGCGTTCAGGTCGACCTCGTCGTCGAAGCGCTCGGTGGAGGCCCAGTTCTGCCCGAAGGCGTCGCTGGAGAAGAGCAGCTTGTCCTCGGGGATGAAGGAGAACATGGAGTCCGGCCAGTGGAGCATGCGGGTCTCAAGGAACTGGACCGTGCGTTTGCCCAGGGAGATGGAGTCGCCGGTCTTGACCACCTGATAGGGCCAGTCCTGCGGGTGGTTGTGCTCGATCAGGGTCTGTTTGCCCATGGGCGAGCAGACGATGCGCTTTGGCTTGACCGCCTCGACGATCTTTCGCAGCGCCCCGGAGTGGTCGGGCTCCACGTGGTTGACGATGATGGTGTCGATCTTTGCGGGGTCAACGACCTGGCGGATATGGTGCAGCATCTCGCTGGTGAACTTTGCCGCCACCGTATCCACAAGGGTGATTTCCTCGTCCATGATCAGAAATGCGTTGTAGGTCGTCCCGCGTCGGGCCAGGGAGTAGCCGTGGAAGTTCCGCAGGTTGAAGTCCACGGCCCCGATCCAGTGGATGTCCTTTTTGATTTCTATGGCGGGCATGGCGAATTCCTTTGCGTCGGGTCTGGGTTATTTTCGTGACCCGCGCCGTGATTGTGCGGCCGGGCGTGGATCGAAATGGCCCCGGTGGTCACCAGGGCCCTCGAACGGCTCGATCAGGACTCCTTGGAGAAGTCGTCCTTGGAGGCGCCGCAGACCGGGCAGACCCAGTCCTCGGGCAGGTCCTCGAACGCGGTGCCCGCGGGGATGTCGTTGTCGGGGTCACCCTGGGAGGGGTCGTAGACATAGCCGCAGATGTCACACACGTAGCGATCCATGATTGCTCCTGTTTACAGTTGTCTTGCAGCGTTGCGGGGCGGTGTGTTTTTGAAAAGCCACAGAGCCCTTTGTGTATAGTGAGACCGTACCAGCCTGCACGGCACGATTTCAAGGCTGGACCGCAGGATCAGCCCTTTTTGCGGCAGACCGGGCAGATGCCCAAAAACTCCAGGCGATGGCTGATGATCTCATAGTCGGTGTTCAGGTCCTGACCATAGCGAGAAAGGTCCAAGTCCAGGTCCAGGTCGCCGACGCAACCACACTGCACGCACCGAACGTGGTGGTGGGGGGCGGGGTTGCCGTCAAAGCGCTTCTGGGTCCCGGCCATCTCGAGCTTGGTGATCAGGCTGAAGGAGCTCAGGAGCTCCAGGTTGCGGTACACGGTGCCCAGGCTGATGTGCGGCATCCTCCTCCGGGCCATCTTGTAGACCTCGTCGGCCGTCGGGTGGGTGTCCACCTTGCGGAGTTCTTCCAGAATAATGCGCCGTTGCTTGGTCATCCTGAGTGGATGGGATTGGGTTTCCATTTCAGACCTCAATTGATAGTAGTTACTAATATAAATATGTCTGAGAGAGTGGTGCTGTCAACCCCTCCCCCCGGGGCAGCATTTCTCTATTGATTATTCTTCCCATAACGTGGTTTTGGGAAAAAAAAAAGCCACGCGGGGCGTGGCTTTTCAGATTTCCGCACAACAGCGGCTATTGTTGCTTGAACTGCTCGACCAGCTTCATGAGCTGCTGTGAGAGCTCGGCCACTTCGTGGATGGCGCTGTTGGCCTCCTGGATGCCCCGGGAACCTTCCTGGATCAGCGTGTTGATCTCCATGACGCTGGTGTTGATCTCCTCGCTGGTGGCGGATTGCTGCTCCGCGGCAGTGGCAATGTTGCGCACCCGGTCGGTTATCTCGTCGGAGTGCTGCACGATCTGCCCCAGTATCTCGCCCGAGGCCTGGGCCATGCGTTCGGTCTCCTCGACCCGCTCCCGGGTGTTGCGCATCTCGTTCAGGGCTTCGTTGGAGCCGCTCTGGATCTGGGAGATGGCCTTCTCCACCTCCTTGGTGGCCTGCATGGTCTTCTCGGCCAGCTTGCGCACCTCGTCGGCCACCACGGCGAAGCCTTTGCCGGCTTCGCCGGCCCGGGCGGCCTCGATGGCGGCGTTCAGGGCCAGGAGATTGGTCTGGTCGGCAATGTCGTTGATGACTGTCATGACCTCGCCGATATTCTGGGCCATGGAGGCCAGGTCGTTGATGGTCCGGTCCAGCACCTCGGTGGTCTCGGCCACGTGGCGGATCTCCTGGACTGTCTTCTGCACCTCCTCGCCGCCTGACTGGGCCACGCGGTTGGAGTTGTCGGAGGCCTCTGAAGTGCTGCCGGCGTTCTTGGCCACCTCCAGCACCGTGGCGTTCATCTCCTCCATGGCCGTGGCCACCTGGCCGGTCTGCGAGGCGCCGTTGTCCAGGCTGTGGGTCAGCTCGGTCATGTTGTGGGAGAGCCCCCCCGCGGCTGAAGCCAGCTGCAGGGAGACCTCGCTCACCTCGGTGGCCACCTGCAGCAGGTGTTTCTGCTGGGCCTCGATCTGGGCCTTGGCCTGCTCTTCCTGGCTCATGTCCATCATCAGCCCGATGGCCCCGACCACGGCCCCCTGTGCATCCTGCAGGGGGGAGATGTCGTAGCGGACCGGGACCTTGGAACCGTCGTGGCGTTCCACGGTCACCCGGTCATTGACATGCTTGCCGTCGGCAATGACCTTGCCGGTGGCTTCGCTCTCCACCTCGCTTGCAAAAAGGTTGGAGAGCGGTTTGTCCAGGACCTCGTCCACCTTCATGCCCGAGAGGTCGGCTATTTCCCTGTTGGCAAAGGTCACTGTGAGCTCTCTGTCGGTCACGAACAGGGGGACCACGATGCCGTTGAGAACGCTTTTGTTGTACTCGAGCTGGTTTTTGATGTTGGCCACCATGCGGGAGAGGTTCTCCCCCAGCCGGGCCAGCTCGTCCTGGCCCTTGACCGAGAACTTGAGGTCGTAGTCGCCCTGGCTGATGCGGTCGCTGATGTCGGCGATGGCGGTGATCTTGTTCACCACCTCCCGGCGCATGGCCAGCAGGAGCAGGACCAGGAGAACCACCAGGCTGATCAGGGCGATGGCGATGCTCTTGAACTGGGTGTTGCGCAGGATGGCAAAGTCCTCGCTGCTGTCCTGCAGGGCCACCAGGGTCCCGAGGATCTGCTTGGAGGAGCCGTGACAGTGGTAGCAGGAGGGCTCGTTCTCGATGGTTGTCAGGTCAGCGAAGTAGGGTGTGCCGTCCAGCTCGATGATCTTGCCTTCATGGATGGGCTGCTGCAGGGACCTGGTCAGGAGCCCGTTCAGGTCCTTGTTTTCAACCGTTTGAAGCAGGTCCTGCCCCACGACCTCCGTGCTGGTGCTGTAGGTGACATTGCCCCGGAAATCCGTGAGGTGGATGGTCACATCGGAAAACTCGGCTGCGACGGCTTCGAACTGGTTCTTGGTGCCCTGGTCGTTGCCGATGCTCATGGGCTGCTCAATGGCCATGCGCAACAGCTCGGAGGTCTTGGCGGCGGACTTGTGCAGGCTCTCGATGGTGTTGGTTTTCTGCCAGTAGGAGTTGGCCATCATCAGCCCGGTGAAGGCCAGGATGGTCAGGACGCTGACCAGGAGCAGGATCTTGATGTTCAGGGATCGTGAGATGACGCTCATGTCCGTCCCCCCTAGTGGGCCCCGCCGTAAAGCAGGGGCTTGTAGTTGAAGGACGAGACCCGCTCGGGGTTGTGGCAGCTTTCACAGTCGGCGATGTCCAGGCTCCCTTTGATCTCTGCGGGGTCACCAAAGTACTCCACATGCAGGGATCCCGGTCCGTGGCAGACCTCGCACCCGGCATCGGCCAGCTCGGGGGTCTCCTCGAAGCTCTTGAAACCTCCCGGTTTTCCATACCCGGTGGTGTGACAGGCAAAGCACTCCTTGAGCTCCTGCTGGGTCAGCTTGGGAGCCATGGTCTTGACGCTGTCCGCGGAGTGGGCCTTCTTGGCGTACTGGATGAAGTTGCCGTACTCATGCTCGTGGCAGTCTGCGCAGGCCTTGGAACCAACATAGGACGCTTCCTGGGCAAAGGCCGTGGGCACGGCGAGCAGCAAGGCTGCAATCAGGGCACATCCAACGGGCAGAAAGAAGCGGGCCATGGGAGGCTCTCCTTGTGCTGGGGATTGAACATCCTGAGCCACATTTTGGCGGTTGAAAATGTCATACCTCTGTAACCGAACGATTCGATCTTTAGCAAGGAGCAAATCGCCCGGGCCATTGGCTGTATCGGCAGAAAGAAGAAAGAGTTTACACCCGGGGCAGGCCGTTGAAAAATCCCCGCTGGTCACGCGGGGCGCGTGATTGCTTCACCAAGGCCAAACCCTCACGTAAATTGAAGCTGGAAGCTCGAAGCTGGAAGCTTGAAGCTAGAGATGAAACACGCCAACATCGAAGAATCAATTTGCTTCGGCCTTGCCCTTGGTAAAGCGCCCCATGCCACGGCGAAGCTATGCGAAGCCTGGGTTGCCAGCGTGGTTTTTGAACGGCCTGCGAAGAACAAAGAGTGTTGAAAAATCCCCGCTGGCCTGCCCTCCGTAGCCTTGTGCGAAGGGGGGACTGCGTTGCTTCACCAAGGGCAAACCCTCACGTATGAAGAATACGCTTCGGCCTTGCCCTTGGTTCGGTAGGGTCACTGCCCGGGAAGATCGAGGCTGGCGTAGCTCTCGAGCTGCTTCTTGTAGGCCAGGATGCCGTTGGCCAGACCCTGTGCCATGCGCGTCAGGTAGCTGTCGGTCTTGAGCCGCTCCCGCTCCCTGGCGTTGGTGAGGTAGCCGAGCTCCACCAGGATGGCGGGCATCTTGGCGCCCATCAGGACATAAAAGGGGGCTTCCCGCACCCCGTGGTCCCTGAGGTCGGCATAGTAGCGCTTGGAGTGGCTGACCGTGGCGGTGCTCACGTTGTTGGCCAGGTCCCTGGACTCCTTGATCTTGGAGTTGAGCATCAGGTCGGTGAGGATGACCTGCAGGTCGCTGATCTTCTTCTCCGACACGGCGTTCTCCCTGGCGGCCACGCGCACGGCGTCCTTGGAGCGGGCCAGGTTCAGGTAGTAGAGCTCGAAGCCGTTCACACTGGCGCTCTTGTGGGCGTTGACGTGGATGGAGACGAACAGGTCGGCCTTCTTGGCATTGGCGATGGCTGTCCGTTCCTCCAGGGGGATGAAGGTGTCGGTGGTCCTGGTGTACAGGACGTGGAAGCCCTTGTCGGAGAGCATCTTCCCGAGGATCTTGGCCATGCGCAGGTTGATGGTCTTTTCGTAGAGGCTGCCGACGACCGCGCCCGGGTCCTTGCCCCCGTGACCGGGGTCGATCATGACCGTCTTGATGGTCAGCCCCAGCTGCTCCACCAGGCTTCCGGCCAGGTCCTTGCTGCCCTTGTCCAGGACATAGGGGTCGGAAACAGCCTTTGCCCGGGCCTGGGCCGCGAGGGCGCCGTCCTTCGGGGCATAGACGTCGACCACGATCCGAAAGGGGTTTTCCAGGGAAAAGACCCTGAAGGTGTCCAGGTCCTGGATGTCCAGGACCACCCTGCTCTGGCTCCGGCTGAACTGTCCGGTGCGCACCTGGGTGAGGATGCCGTCGGCCACGGGGTGCTCGGCAGAGGTCGCGGCGGTCAACCGGGTGGACTCGAGATCGATGAACAGCCGGTGCGGGGTACCCAGGCCGGGGTCGGGATTGAGCAGCCGGTGTTCGTAGGTGACGCCTTCGCTCAGATCCAGCACGACCCGGGTGTACTCGTCGCTGCTCCAGTGCCGGATGTCCATGAGCTCGGCCTGACAGGTCCCTGCAGGGGCGGAGGCTGACCGGACGGGCTGTGGAGCGGGAGACTCCTCTGTGACCTTTTTGACCGGTGCCGGGGGGGCGTCCATGTTCTGGCGATCCATCCGGCGCAACAAAGCGGCGGCTTTGTCCAGCATGTCACCCTTGGGGTAGTTGTGCTCGATGAACAACAGGTCGATATAGGCCTGGGAGGGGTCGTCCAGGTTCTCCAGGTGGATCCTGGCCTTGTACAGCTGGGCGTCGTCGGCCCAGCTGTGGTCCGGGAAGCGGGACACCATGCGCTCGAAGTAGTCCACCGCCTGCAAAAAGTCCTTTTTGAGGTAGGAACGTTTTCCAAGCTCCTGGTAGACGCGGCCCAGGTAGTAGAGGCTCTTGGGGGCGTAGGGCCCGTTGGGGCCGGCCTTGAAGGCGCGCAGGAAGTGGTCCCGGGACTGCATCCAGTAGGAGCGGTACTTGGCCTTGGAGGGGGTCTTGAGCAGGTCGTGAAAGGCTGTCCAGCCCTTGGAGAAGTCTTCTTTGGGCGCGGCATCGGCAGGTTGCGGCGCCACAAGGCAGCAGAAGACCAGCAGCAAGGCCAGGGCCGGCAGGTGCATTCTGGCAGAATTCATGCTCACTCCACGGTCACGCTTTTGGCCAGGTTGCGGGGCTGGTCAACGTCCTTGCCCAGGAACACGGCCATCTCATAGGCGAAGAGCTGCAGCGCGGGCAGGGCCAGGAAGCTGTTCAGAGCCCCCCACATCTCAGGGACCTCCCAGAGGTCGTCCACCGGGATGTTCGTCCCGGGGGTGGTCAAAGCGATGATCCTGCCCCCCCGGGCCTGGACCTCCCTGAGGTTCGAGACGACCTTGGGCAGAAGCGGGTCTCCCGGGGCCAGGGCAAAGGTGGGGAAGTCCGGGTCGATCAGGGCGATGGGCCCGTGCTTCATCTCACCGGCGGCGTACCCTTCGGCATGGATGTAGGAGATCTCCTTGAGCTTGAGCGCCCCCTCCAGGGCCACGGGGAAAAAAAGGCCCCGTCCGAGGAAGAAGAAGCTGCGGGCGTCGCTGTACTTCCGGCTCAGCTCGAAAGCCCTGTTTTTCAGGCCGGGCAGCTCGGCCTTCAGAATTCCGGGCAGGACCAGGAGCTGCCGCACCGCACTGGAGAGCACACCAGGCGGCAGGGTGCCCTTGCGGTCCCCCCAGTGC
>CAZUBS010000066.1:0-8261 GCA_964618595.1 uncultured Desulfohalobiaceae bacterium | reverse complement strand
ACAGAGGAAAAAACCCGTTAAAAGCAAACCGCCAAGTACCCGGCCTGTCAGTGCATACTGAGTATCCACGCCCTGCTGCATGAGGATCGCGACAGCCAGGAAGCAAACGAGATAGACAGCAGCCCAGTAAAAACTCAGGGTGGCGAAGAACGTCCCTCCGTCGCTCTTCCGGGAAACCATTACTGTATTGCTCATGCTCCATCCTCCTGAGATCCGGGTGACACTCCAACGTTAACGGCCCCTTTAAAATAGCATTAAGGGTGTCGGTTCAAAGGGGAGAAAGCGGGGATTTATCGGGTAGCTCTCGGCGACTGATTTCGATTCGGAAGCAGCTTGCGCGAATGGTGAGGAATGCTCTCAACACCGCGCAATCGGAAGCACGGTGTATCGGGATGGGAATGATGGAATCTGGAAGGAAATACGTTCCTGACGACTCAGCTTTGCTGGTCAGGCAGGGTGGTCACCTCCTGACCGAGGCGCGAGACGAACGGCTTGACCTTGCCCGTGGCATCCGGCTGGATCGCGTCCACTCCCCCACTGCACACCCTGACCCGAAAATGAGCCACGCTTTCCTGAACCACCGGATACTTCGCTGCCCCCGGTTTGTTTCGAAATTTCCGACCCAATACTGCAAAACATGCTCCCGGGGATTGAACTCCTCACGTTTTCCTCCCATAGTAGGGATCAGAGAGACACCCTTTCATGGAAACAGAAGGAGGTCCCCATGTGGATCTGGGTAGCCAGGTGGCTGAAGAAGGACGAGAACCTGGACGAGGTCAAAAAGTCTGCTGAAAACATTCGCGACCACTGGCGGGAAGTGGCCCTCGACGTGGGGTTCGACCCTGCGAAGAACGTGACGGTCGCTGAAGGGGACAAGGAGATCAGGGTCGGGATCAGCGAGGAGATGGACATGGCCTTCCGGGAAGAACCCGGGACATGGCGCTACTATTGATCTGGACGTCCCCCCCGTCGACCCGGGGTGCCGGACAGAGGGCAGCTGCTCGAAATGATTCTTTTTTTCAGCTGTCCTGGAATCACCGACGTTTGCCGGTGGATAACATAGTTTGCGATTCGTGCCCTGAGGGTCACGCTTCGCAGCTTCCTGCAACGACTCCCCGGAGCCTCCGGGACAAATCTTGAGGAGGATGGCTGCATGGTCAAACGCACAGAGTTGGAAGAGCTGCACGAAGCCCTGCGCAAAAAACGCAGGGAGATATTCGAGAGACGCAGGAACATCGACGCGTCCTGGAAAGAGCTGCATGAGCCGGAAGTGGAAATGGAGGAGATGGCCCAGAAAGAGAAGATGGCCCAGGGGCTCGACCAGCTGGACGCCCAGGAAAAGGAGCAGATCGAAGCCATCGACATGGCCCTGCACCGTATCGCGGCCGGCAACTACGGCATCTGCCTGGAGTGCGGCAAGGACATCGAGCTCAAGCGCCTGCAGGCCCTGCCCTGGGCCAGGCGCTGCATCCGGTGCGCCACGGGGCAGGAAACTGTTCAGCCACCTGGAGAGGCAGAGGTTCCGGGCCATGACGAGGAGTTTTCCCCCCTGGCCGGGCTGTCCGACAGCGAGCTCGAGGAGTCCATCTGGGACGAGCTGCGCAACGACGAACACCTGGACACCCAGGAGCTGGACATATCCTGCGAGGAGGGCATGGTCACCCTGAGCGGAGCCATACCGAGCCACCAGGAGCACGCGCGGCTGATCGGCATTCTCGAGTCGGTCCTGGGGGTCGAGGACATCGTTGACAACCTGCGCATCGAGCACGTTTCCTGGCAACGACGCGACAGGGCTCCGGGCACGGATGACGAGGAGGAAAACGAGGGCATCATGCTCTCCGAAGACGAGGACGTGGACAGCTGGGACCCCCCGGAGGAGTTCGTTCCGGAAAAAAAAGAGTGATCCCGCCTCGGGGCTTGCAACCCTGACTGCTCACAAGACCATGCGGTTGCCTGTCACCCTGTTCCGTGCCAAGGTACGCCCAGGCAACAGGTGGAGCAGGTCCCTTTTGATCCTCATTACTGCACAAGGATGATCCATGGCTTCAGATTCGCACCACGTCACCGAGCTTGAAACCTTCCAGCCCACGGTCATCTACTCGCCCGAGGAGTACACACCTTTCATCGGCAAAGACCGGGTCGAGGAGCTCAAGCAACTGGCCGCCCCCCTGGAGGGGATGGGCTGGACCAATGTCAACTCGACCCTGATCGGGGGCGGGGTGGCCGAGATCCTCTCCAGTGCCGTGCCCATGGCCATAGGGCTTGGCATCGACGCCCACTGGTACGTCATCAAAGGCAACGACGAGTTCTTCCAGGTCACCAAGAAGTTCCACAACATGCTCCAGGGCGTGAGCCAGCCCATCATGCTGGAAGAGATCTTCCACGCCTACCTGAACACCATCGACGAGAATGCCAAGAACACCTTCATCGCCTCCGACCTGGTGGTCATCCACGACCCCCAGCCCGCGGCCATGGTCATGAACGGGCTCATTTTCGGCAACGTGCTCTGGCGCTGCCACATCGACACATCCGACCCCAACCCAACGGTCTGGCGCTTCCTGCTCCCTTACATCAACCACTGCGCAGGGGCCATCTTCACCATCCCCGAGTTCATCGGCCCCGGGCTGCAGATCCCCCTTTACCAGATCAACCCCTGCATCAACCCCCTGGCCGAAAAGAACCGCCAATACACCAGGGAAGAAGCGCTGAACAACCTCTCAGGGCTGTTCAACGAGCACGACGTGGACCCGGACCGACCCATCATCGCTGCCGTGTCCCGCTACGACATGCACAAGAACCAGGCCACGATCATCAAGGCCTTTCAAAAGCTGTGCCTGGAGAACAGGCCCGACCCGGTCCCCACGCTCATCTTTCTCGGCAACACCGCCAGCGACGACCCCGAGGGCGCGCAGATGCTGGAGCAGCTCAAGGCCCAGGCCGGGGAGGACCCGAATATCCGTTTCTGGGTCAACGTTCCGAACAACGACGTGGTGGTGGGCTCGCTCATGCACCTGGCAGAGTTCTTCGTGCACGTCTCCACCAAGGAAGGTTTCGGGCTGGTGGTTTCCGAGGCCATGTGGCAGTCCGCCCCGGTCATCGGCTCAAAGGTTGGCGGCATTGCCAAGCAGGTCAAGGACGGCCAAACCGGCTACCTGGTCGACCCCCTCGACGAGGACGCCATCGCCGCCAGGATGGCCCATCTCCTGGAGCATCCTGACGAGGCCAAAATCCTTGGCGCCCAGGCCCGGGAACACGTCCGGGCCAACTTCCTTATCCCGGAGCTCGTCCGGCGCTACCTGGTGCTGCTCAGCTACTACTCGGGCAAGGGAGTGGAACCGCCCTCGTTCAGGCTCAACGACCTCAGCTACAGCGAGGTCATGTGCATCATGCGGCCCAGGCACCCCTATTTTGCCTGACGGCCTGCCCAGCCGAGCGTGCGAGCGGCGGACAAACGACCCTCCTCGCTCATGCCCCTTGTGATTCACACCTTCTGCAGAACTGGTCGAATATCCCCGGGGCAGCCTACCTCTCGGACCGGCTTGCGTAGCGGTCTCTCTCCGCGGAAGTTCCCTTGAGCACCATGCCCTCCTGAAGCCCGAGCCTGGCCCGGACCTGCCCGGCCACGGCGTGAGCCTCTTCCTTGGTGTCGAAAAAACCCATGCGCAGCATATGCAGGGCCCCTGCGTCCGTCTGCCGTTCCAGGACATAGGCCGTGGCCCCGATATTCAGATCATTGATGCGCCCGGCCCAGGAGAGCGCCAGGTCCTCCCTGCGGTTCGCCGAGAGCTGCACGACCCAGCTCCCGCCGGGGGGAGGCGTTTCGGCGTGAATTTTTTCCTCTTGTGCGGGTTCGGGCTGAGCCGGAGTGGGCCGTGGTTCTGCAACTGGGGCCGGAAGCGGGGCCGGCTCCGCTGACGGTTGCGGCACCTCTGAGCCGGCAATCTCTTTTCGGGCGGGCTGTGGTGGCGATTCCTCCTCCCCGGTCGCAGCATCGACAGAAGGGGATGGGCCGGGAGCAAAACGGACGGCGGTTTTCTTTTCGCTGTTCTGCTGGGCTGCTGGGACGTCCTGCTCCGGAAGAACGACCTTTTCCTTGAGGGCAAAGGCGGCGGGGGATTCCCTGGGTGAGCCGGCATCCTCGGCCTGGGCCGGGGTTTGGGCAGGAGCCTGGGCCCTTGGGACCACGGCATCGCCCTGTCCGCTGCCGCATCCCCGGACCGTCAGCAGGGTGGCTGCAACGAGAATGCCCACCCCCAGCAGGGACACCAGGTAGAACATCGGCGTCAGGGAGCTGAAGAAACCAACCTTGTAGCGGGGGCGCATCTGATCGTCCTGCCTTCCCATGTCTCCCACCTTGCTGTTGCCCCGGTTTCCGAACAGGGGAAACCCATCCCAAATCACCTGCTTTGTCAACAGGCCGGTTCCGGTCCAATCCCCACCGGCTTGCAGCTCCCGTTGTTACAGATTCAAACCTTCTAAAGAGTGGTCCACGGCAATCAACACCAGCACCCCATTCGCCGCAATCCCGGAGTACGACGCAACCTCTTCACCTCTTCGCTGTCCACAACGTCCACTCCCAGGCCTCTGTCCACTCCGTCCACCCCGTCCACCAGCGTGCCTTTCCCCACCCACCACGCCACCTCCTCGGCCGTGCGGCACCGCCGGTCCACCAGCTTTTGCCGCCGCGGTGCCGTTCTTCACAATGGTGAGGACTGGCCGGGAAAAAAGTCCTTACTCGTCCAGACCGGGACGCACGAAGGACCTGGCGGAAGGGAAGATGCGCTCAATGGTCCGCCGTAAGGATTCAAGGCGGACCAGGAGGTCACGAAGGGCCGGCTGTGAGGCTGGAAAATGGCCACGCAAACCCCACCAGGCAGCTGTTGAGCGCTCCACAGCGACCAAGGCCGCCTTGGCCGACCCACTGGCGTCCATAAGGGAAAGCTCCTCCCCGTCCCCGGCCTCCAGTAAGGCCCGCACCGCACGCTTGAGCTTCACCAGGACAAATGGCGAGTAGTAGAGGATGACCTCTTCCAGCTCCCTGAGGTTCGGGGGGGCCTGGCTGGCCCGCTCCCCTTTGAACCACTCCTCGACCATGTCCATGTACCGCCCTGCCTGCAGGACCAGCACGTGCTGGTCCACGGCCCGGTCCAGCACCTCCTCCCCTGCCTCGTCGTGGGCAGTGGTCAGGCTGTCCAGGTCGATGTCCATGTCCTGGGCCAGCTCCTCGATCAGCTCCAGGGAAATCCGGAACATCTCCCGCAAACGGTCCCAGAAGGCCTGGTTGGCCGCACCTGCACCACGTTCGGTGACCGCCCCGCCACCCGACCGGGCAAAGACCAGGCAGCGGGAGGTCATGGTGCACCGCTCGCACCACCGGTCACAGTAGTTGTAGCCCCCCGGGATGTGCTCGGGGGTTTGGTCCCCGCCATTGAACCTGTCCGTGGCCATGAGACCTTACGCCGCCATTGCAGGTCGGAGGTGGAAAAACAAGGAAAACCCGGCTGGTTGCCCGTCGCATCCGGCAATGACCTCCTCGTGGGACAGCTCCTCGCAGGCCGCCAGCTCCCTGACCAGCTCGAGGATGAGCCCTGCGTCCGCTTTGCCCGCGAACCGAAAACCCAGCCCGAATGGATGCCCGGCACCGTTCATGGAGACAGACTACCCGGGGGGCCTGCTTCCCACAACCCGCAGTCCGTTCTCCTGTCGCGGCTAAAGGGTCTGGCCATTACATCCCAGCCGCCGAACAAACCTGCCTGGCGCGTTCTTGCGGGAACGGGAAAACCTGGGTCGTCGGGGAGCGGGCCTGGAAAAAGGTTACCGGGAGTCGGTTCGCTGTGCCGGGTCGACAAGCTTTTCAATGACCTGCTCCAGCATCTCGAACTCAAAGGGCTTGGTCAGATAGGCGTCAAAACCGCTGTCCCCGAACCGTTCCCGGTCAGACTCCATGGCATAGGCGGTCAGGGCGATGACCGGCACTGCAGGGTCCACCCCTGCAGGCGGGTCGGTGCGGATGGTCCGGACCACCTGGTCCCCTGTCAGGTCAGGCATGCGGATGTCCAGAAGCACCAGATCCACCTTCTGCCGTCCCAGCCGTTCCAGGGCCTGGCGCCCGTTGCGCGCGGTGATCACCCGGTGCCCCTGCTCCTTGAGCAGCTCTTCGCTGACCAGCAGGTTGAGTGCGTCGTCGTCCGCCACCAGGATGGTCAAGGGCTGCCTCCGACCAGGTGCAGGCTCTGTGCGCGCATCATCCTCAACCGGCTCATCCCGGGCTTTCTCGAGGGTGACCCGGATGATGAAGCTGCTGCCTTTGCCCGGGGTGCTTCGGACCTGTATCTCCCCTCCCATCATATGCATGAGCTGCCGGGAGATGGACAGGCCAAGACCGACCCCGCCGAACAGGGGGTGGGCTGATTGACCGGCCTGATCAAAGCTTTTGAAAATGGTCTCCAGTTCCTGCTCAGGGATGCCGATCCCGGTGTCCCGAACAGTCATCTCGAGGTCGACCGCCGGGTTGCTCCCGGGACCGACGGCTGCCACAGACACGGAGACGCCACCCTGCTCGGTGAACTTCACGGCATTGCCGATGATGTTGGCCAGCACCTGGCGCAGGCGGCCCGCATCCCCTACCAAGCGGTCAGGCACACCGGGGTCGACGTGCATCTTAAAAGCCAGCCCCTGCTCGCGAGCCCGCATCTCAAGGGGAACAACGACCACATCCAGAGTCTCGCGCAATGAAAAAGGCTGTTTCACGATCTCGGTCTTACCCGCCTCGATCATGGACAGGTCCAAAAGATCGTTGATGATGACCATCAGATGCGTTGCCGCCCCCTGGATCATCTCCAGATACGCACGGATTCCCTTGTCACCGGCGCGGCGCAGTGCCAGCTCGGTCATGCCCATGATGCCGTTCATGGGCGTCCTGATCTCATGGCTCATGTTGGCCAGGAACATCGACTTGGCCAGGTTGGCGGCATCCGCCTCCTCCTTGGCCTCGGTCAGCTCCTGCTGCAACCGCTTGTATTCGGTGACGTCGGTCAGGGTGACCACCCAGCCGATCCTCTCGCCGGTGTCGGAGTTCAAGGTTACGGCACTCAGGAGCAGGTTGCACACCGGCCCGTCGCAGTTTGGAAAAACGGCCTCAACACGGTGCACCGCATGTTCTGCAGTCACCGACCGCAGGCTGAAGCGTCGGGGGATGCCCGTTGAAGAGGCGCAGTCCGGCCCTGGTAGTGCAGGAAGGATCTCCAGGGGGAACAGCTTCTCGAATTCATGGTGCAGGGGGTTGCAGCCGCACAAATGCTCAGCCGACCTGCTGGCACGGATGATCACACCCCTTCGGTCACAGACCAGGGTCGCCTCGGCGACCTGATCCAGAATGCTGCTGGCCAGCCTGCCCTCTGCAACGATCTCCTCGTTCTTCTTCTGCTCGGTGAGGTCGGTGATCAGGATGGTCACCGCGGACATCTCGCCCAGCACATAGGAGTTGATGGACACGTAGACCGGCACCGACGATCCGTCGTGCTTGTAAAATGAAAGCTCTCCCCGCGCCCTGCCCTCTCTCCCCTTGACAAAGAGGGACCTGAACAGGCCCTGCTGGTCCTGCTGCAGATAGTCGAAGATGGATGTCCCCACCACCTTTTTCAGGGTGGTGCCGGCCAGCCGGGCAAAATTGGTGTTGCTGAAGAAGATGATCCCCTCGTGCGTCGCGGCCACGGCCGCATCGCTCATCTGCTCCAGCATGACCCGGTAGGGGTGGTCAGCGCCCTGCAGCGTGTAGACCTGCTCCCCCCGGGGTCCTGCGACCACGATGCCGTCCACCTCTCCAGAGTGGATGGCCCTGATGGTCTCCTCTGCCTCCTGGAGCCTGCGGCGCAGCTCCTCAATCTCGGCGTATGGATCGTGGGTGTTCATTGCAAAAGATGAAAACCGCTCATCGGTTCTGAAGACCCAGAGCAGTGAGGACCACGTCTTCATTGGTCAGGTCCCCGATGAAACGCTGCTGGGGGGGAGGAGACTCCTTGATAAGGGTGGGCACCACGACCAGCTGCTGCTCCCTGGCCAGCCCGGGATTTTGGTAGATATCGATGATCTCTACCTGGTCACTCCCGTTCAGATATTCTTCGGCAATCCGGCTCAAGGCTTCGATGGCCCGGCGCGAGCGCGGCGTCATTCCCGCAACGTAGAGCTTCAGGACAAGCGGAGGGTCTTTCCGGGGAAAAGATTCTTCCTGAAAAATCCGTTTGCTCATAATACACCGCCCC